>VGEJ01000209.1 GCA_016869335.1 Alphaproteobacteria bacterium
CCGCACGGGCGAGGGTCGTGAGCAGCGCCAGGGCGGCGAACAAGGCCCCTGGACTGCGCGAGGCGTGGCCGCCGTCGGCCAGGATCTGGCGACCGATTTCGGCCCCGATGAGCCTCTCGGCCCGCGCCAGCCAAGCCCCGCCGTCGGCGAGCGTCAGGCCGGCGAGCGCCAGGCCTCCGACCGCCTCGAGGCGCGGCAATCCGGGCTGCGAACGCAGCGCCGTCCGCCGCAGGTGGCGTGCCTGCCGGGCGATCGAATCGAGGAAGGCGGCGCGAAACGCCGCATCGGCGTTCTCCAGCAGAAACGGGGCGTGGCACACCCACGTCGCCAGCCTGCGACCGATCAGGTCGGGCCGCCACGGCAGCGCGTCCCAACGCGCATGCTCGGCAAGCCAGCCGGCACACAACTCGCGGGCCTTGCGGCGCGCCGCCGCGCCGCCGTTCGCGGCGAAGTCGCGCAGCCAGCCGAAGCCGTGGAGCTCGACCTGCCACGCCGACGAGGCCTCGGCGTAGCGCCACGGCGAGCCGCCCACCAGCCGATGCTCCTCCCCGGCGAAGCAGAAGTCGCCGCGAAACAACGCATCCGCCGCCGCCGGCTCGCCCGGCAGCGCGTCCTCGGGCGCGAACTTCAACTCGGCGCGGCCGGCAAGGCTTGCGTGATAGAGCGGCGTGCGGAAGAGGAGGGCGGAAAGCTCATCGCGCAGGCGGCCCGTAACGGGCGCGGCGGCGTTCAATCGTCGCCCCGGAGGCGGGCGAGATTGCCGGCATAGGCCGCCGCGCCGCCAGCGAATGCCGCGGTGCCGGCGACCAGGACGTCGGCTCCGGCGGCGATCACCTGCGGCGCGGTCTCCGGCGTGATGCCACCGTCGACCTCGAGCGCGATGCGCCGGCCGCTCCGGTCGATGCGCCGGCGCAGCTCGGTGACCTTGTCGAGCTGGTCGGCCAGGAAGCTCTGACCGCCGAAGCCCGGATTGACGGTCATAACCAGGACCAGATCGACCATCCCCAGCACCGGTTCGACGGCGCTCACCGACGTGCCTGGGTTGAGCGCGACTCCGGCCCGGCGGCCGAGCCCGTGGATCAAGGCGAGCGTGCGGTGGAGGTGAGGGCCGGCCTCGGGATGTACTGTCACGAGGTCGGCGCCGGCCTCGATGAAGGCCGCGACGAAGGGGTCGACCGGTGCAATCATGAGGTGGACGTCGAACGGCAGCGCGGTGTGGCGGCGCAGCGCGCGCACCACGCCGGGTCCGATCGTCAGATTGGGCACAAAATGGCCGTCCATGATATCGAGGTGAATCAGGTCGGCCCCCGCCGCGGCGATCGCCGCCGTCTCTTCACCGAGCCGGGCCTGGTCCGCGGCAAGCAGCGAGGGCGCGATGCGGACGCGGGGCGGCATCCCGCTGTGGTAGCAACTTAGCCCGGATGCAGCAAGCTGCCCGCCCGCCCGTGGGCGCTTGTGTAACGGGGTGTCAACAACAACTTGATAACCGTGAGCGGAACCGGGCGGCGCGGTCGCCGCGGAGGTGCGAAATGAATGCCGTGAAAAGCCAACAGCGAGACCGTCGGGTTGCCGAGGCGGTGGCGGTCCTCGAGGCGCGACTGACGGCGGCCGATGCCGATCCGATCGTGCGTTTCCTCAAGCGACTTTATGAGCGCGTGCCACCCGAGGATCTCGAGGCGTTGCCGACCCAGACGCTCTACGGCGCGGCGGTGGCGCTGTGGCGGCTGGCCGAGCAGCGCCGGCCGGGCACGGCGCGTGTCCGCGTCTACAACCCCGACGTAGCCGAGCACGGCTGGAGTTCGCCCCACACAGTGATCGAGATCGTCAATGACGACATGCCATTCCTCGTCGATTCGGTCGCGGCCGAACTCGAGCGCCGCGGGCTCACAATCCACCTCATCATCCATCCCGTCGTCGTCGTCCGGCGCGATGGCTCGGGGCGGCGAATAGCGCTGCTCGAGGGGCGCCCGGCAGGCGAGGGCATCGCCGAATCGCTGATGCACGTTCAGGTCGATGCCCTCTCCCAGCAGGCCGCGCTCGATGACCTGCGCGAGGGCATCCTGAAAGTCCTCGGCGACGTTCGTGTCGCCATCGCCGATTGGCAACCGATGCTGGCCAAGCTGAACGAGTCGGTCGCCCGGCTCGAGGCGGTGCCGCCGCCCGTCCCGGCCGAAGAGGTGGAAGAGGTCAAGGCGTTCCTGAGGTGGCTTGCCGACAACCACTTCACCTTCCTCGGCTACCGCGAGCACGCCTTCACCGCCGGCGAGCCGCCCCTGTCCTCTGCGGTTGTGGGCAGCGAACTCGGAATCCTGCGCGACGCCCATGCGGCGCTGTTCACCGGTGCCGAGACGCCCGACGAGCTCCGTGCCGAGGCGCGCTACTTCATCGAATCACCCGAGCCCATCGTCGTCGCCAAGACGACGGCACGGGCCCCGGTGCATCGGCCGGTGCCGATGGACTATCTCGGCATCAAGCACTACGACCGGCAGGGACGGGTCGTCGGCGAAGCGCGCTTCGTCGGCCTGTTCACCTCCGCTGCCTACAACCGGACGCCGCGCGATATTCCGTATCTCCGCCGAAAGATCGCGCGCGCCTTGAGCAGTACCGGTTTCGATCCCTTGGGGCATGACGGCAAGGCGCTGGTCAACGTGCTTGAGACGTATCCGCGCGACGAGCTGTTCCAGATCGCCGAGGACGAGCTGTTCAACACGGCCATGGGCATTCTCCGGCTTCAGGAACGGCCACGCATCCGCCTGTTCGTCCGCGCCGACCGCTATGAGCGCTTCTGCTCCTGCCTGGTCTTTATTCCCCGCGAGCAATACACCGGAGCGCTGCGCCATCGCGTGGAGGGCCTCCTTGCGACCGCGTTCTGCGGACGTGTTGCAGCCTTCTACACGCAGCTCGGCGACAGCTCGCTCGCTCGCCTCCACCTGATCATCGCGACCACGCCGGGCGCGGTGCCGCGCCCCGACCTAGCTCGGCTCGAGCAGCAGATCGTGGCCGCCGCACGGTCATGGGATGAGGACCTGCACGAAGCGCTGATCGAGCGCTGGGGCGAGGAGACCGGCAACCGCATGCGCGTCCGCTACGACGGCGCCTTCCCGTCGGCCTACCGTGAGCGCTTCAGTGGGTGTGAGGCGGTGCGCGACATCGAACTGTGTGAAATCGTCGCGGCGCCTGGAGAGATCGCCGTTGCCATGTACCGCCCGCTCGAGGCCGCCGAGCACTCGGCGCGGTTCAAGATCTATCACGCGCGCGATCCGATCGCGCTCTCCGACTGCCTGCCGATGCTCGAGAACATGGGTCTGCGGGTGATCGAGGAGGTGCCCTTCCGGATCGCGCGCAACGGCAATCAGCTACCGCTCTACGTCCAGGATTTCCTATTGAACGAGGCGCACGGACGGGCCTTCGACCCGGGCCCCATCCGCCGCGAGTTCGAGGAGACCTTCGGGCGGGTGTGGCGCGGCGAGATCGAGAATGATGGCTTCAACAGGCTAGTCGCCTGGGCCAGACTGACGTGGCGCGAAGTGGTGATCCTCCGCGCCTACTGCAAGTATCTGTTGCAGACCAAGATCCCGTTCAGCCAGGCCTACATGGAGGAGACCCTGGCGCGGCATCCCGGAATCGCCCGGTTGCTGATCGCGCTCTATCACGCTCGCTTCGACCCGGCGCGGGTCGGCGAGGGCGGCCGCGCCGCGACCGCAGCCGGCACGGCCATCGAGGAGGCGTTGGAACAGGTCCAGAGCGCCGACGAGGACCGCATGCTGCGGCGCTTCCTCGAGATCGTGCGCGCGACCACGCGCACCAATTACTACCAGACCGGACGGGACGGCCGGCCGAAGCCGTACCTCTCCTTCAAGCTCGATCCGCACGCGCTGACCGAGCTGCCGCCGCCGCGGCCGTTCGCGGAGATCTTCGTCTATTCGCCGCGCGTCGAGGGTGTGCATCTGCGCGGCGGCAAGGTGGCGCGGGGCGGCATCCGCTGGTCTGACCGGCGCGAGGACTTCCGCACCGAAGTGCTCGGCCTGATGAAGGCACAGATGGTCAAGAACGCGGTCATCGTGCCGGTCGGCGCCAAGGGCGGGTTCGTGCCCAAGCGGCTGCCGACGGGCGGCGACCGCGAGGCGACCCTGGCCGAGGTCGTGGCCTGCTACGGCACGCTGATCCGCGGGCTCCTCGATCTCACCGACAACCTGACGGGCGCCACCGTCATCAAACCGGTGCAAACCGTCTGCCACGATGACGACGATCCCTATCTGGTGGTCGCCGCCGACAAGGGGACGGCGACGTTCTCCGACATCGCCAACACCATCGCCAAGGAGTACCGCCACTGGCTCGGCGACGCCTTCGCCTCCGGCGGCTCGCACGGTTACGACCACAAGAAGATGGCGATCACCGCGCTCGGGGTGTGGGAGGGCGTGAAGCGCCACTTCCGCGAGCTCGGGGTGAATGCCGAGACCGCCGTCATCACCGCCGTCGGCATCGGCGACATGGCCGGGGACGTGTTCGGCAATGGCCTCCTCCTGTCGCCGCACCTCAAGCTCGTGGCCGCGTTCAATCACATGCACATCTTCTGCGACCCGAACCCCGATCCGGCCCGCAGCTTCGCCGAACGCCGGCGGCTGTTTGAGCTGCCGCGATCGACCTGGGCGCAGTACGATGAGAACGTGCTCTCCCCCGGCGGTCGGGTGTTCAACCGCGCCTCGAAGTCACTCGACCTCACGTCGGAGATCAAGGCCAGCCTGGGCCTCGATCGCGACCGGATGGCCCCGGCCGAGCTGATTCTTGCCATCCTGATGGCGCCAGTCGATCTCCTGTGGGTCGGCGGCATCGGCACTTACGTGAAGGCGGCACAGGAGAGCAACGCCGAGGTCGATGACCGCGCCAACGACGCGCTCCGTATCAACGGCAAGGAGCTGCGCTGCCGGGTCGTCGGCGAGGGCGGCAATCTCGGCTTCACGCAACGCGGGCGCATCGAGTATGCGGCGGCGGGCGGGCGGCTCAACACCGATGCCATCGA
>VGEJ01000210.1 GCA_016869335.1 Alphaproteobacteria bacterium
TCCCACACCGCGTCCTCGGTATAAAGCTCGCGCAGCACGTTGGGATCGTTGTTGCGGTCGGCGCCCTGGGCATAGCGCGCCAGCATCCGCTTGATCGCCTCGATGTCCTCGAGGCGGGTGATGCGCTCTTCCAGCGCCGCCCATTTCTTGCGCGCCTTCTTGGCTTTCTTCTTGTCCTTGTCATCGGGCATGAGCCTCTCCCGCCGCCGGGGCGCGTCACGCTCAGGCGTTCACGTAGCGGTCGAGCACGTGATAGCCGTGACGAACGAGCACCTCATCGTCCTGCAGGTTCATGACCTTGCGCACGCCCGAGGACAGCGCGACCTGGGTCGCCTCCATCGTGCCGGTGTCCTCGAGCCAGGCGTTGCGGAACAGGATCTGGGCGCTGTGCAGCGCCCATGCCTGGCTGTTCGTCAGCGGTTTCCGCGCGTAGTACTTGCCTTCCCAGCGCGTGAGATTGTGGGCGAGCGGCCAGAACTGGTGGGTGAACCACAGTCCTTCGGAGACGTGGATGAGGAGGTTTGGAAACAGCACGCTGAGTTCGAAGGAGAAATCGGTGCGGTGGTCGGGATTGATGGTGAGCGGCAGCATCGTCGCCCGGTGATGGATGACGGTGTAGCCGCCGCCGATCGCATCGGCGATTTTCTGCACTGGGCGGAAATGCTCGCCCGGCCTCAGGCAGACCGCCGAGGTTCGGTGCGGCCCGAACAGCTTGACGTTGGCCAGCCCGGTCGAGAAGACGTTGGGCAGCGTGCCGGCGTGGATGGTATCGACATGATAGGCCTCGGCGAAGGCGTCGTGCGCCACCTTCCAGTTGCACCGCAGGTACGTGTGGTAGGTGTGGCAACTGTCGAGTTCGCCATAGGGGAAGCCGCGCATGTGCTCGGCGTAGGCGCCCAGATAGTCGCGCAGGCTCTCGCGGCCGTCCGGGTCGAGGTTGACGAACACGAAGCCCTCCCATGTGTCGGTGCGCACCGCTGTCAGGCCGTTCTTCTCCTTCTCGAAGCAGGCATAGAAGCGCTCCTCCGAAGGCACGTGCACGAGCTTGCCGTGCGCGTCATAGACCCAGCCGTGAAAGCGGCAGGTCACCACCGCGGCACGGTTCGCGCCGAACATCTCATCGCCGTGCTCGACGATGACCTGGTTGCCGCGGTGCGAGCAGATGTTGTGATAGCCGCGCACCACGCCGTCCTTGCCCCGGATCAGGATGATCGAGGTGTCGGCGAAGTGGAGCTTCTTGACCTTCCAGTCGCCCGGTTTGGGTAGCTCCTCATCGCGCGCGACCTTGAGCCAGACCTTCTTGAACACCCTCTCCTTCTCGCGCTCGTAGAAGGCGGGCGAGATGCAGGGCTCGGTCGACACCGGCCCGGTGCCCAGCTCAGGATAGAGGGTCGCCCACCGCTGTCTGTCCGATCCCATCGCCGCCCCCCGGGGGCCGCCGCCCAGCCCAAGGAGCATGCTAAACCAAGATCGCCGAGATTCCGAAGAATCTCGATATTCGCCGGGCGCCGGTAAGTCAGAGCGTGCGCCAGTCTCCAGCGGCCTCGAAGGCCGCGGCCGCCGCGATCACCGTGGCGTCGTCGAAGCGGCGACCGATGAGCATCATGCCGATCGGCAGGCCATCGGCCATGCCGCACGGCACGTTCATCGCCGGATGGCCGGTGACGTTGGTCTGGCAGGTGTTGTTGAGCATGTTGAACGCGCACGCCAGGTAGTCCTCCGGCGAGCAGTCCGCGGCCGGGATCGGCGTGGCGCGAAAGGGCACCGTCGGCATCAGCAGGAGGTCGCGGTCGGCGAGCGCGGCGTCGTAGGCTTCGACCAGGCGCGCCCGCAGGTTCTGGGCGCGGGCGTAGTAGCGGCCGTGATAGCGCCGCGCCAAGTATCCGCCCGTGAGCATCAAGTACTTGATTGTGATCGGCAAGAGCTCTGACCGGGCGTGCCGGGCGGCGCCGAAGGCCTCGGCGAGGTGGTTGTTGTAGTAGCCCTGCCAGTTCGAGCCCATGCCGTTGTCGCGGATCATGATCGCGGCCGGTCCTTCGAGCTGGATCGCCGACCAGATATACGGGCCGGTCATGTGCATCGGGATCGAGACCATGCCGACCGCGGCCCCGAGCGCGCCAAGCCGCTCGGCGGCGCGCCGGACGCTGGCATCGACCACCGGTTCGCTGCCCGGCAGACCGAGGTCGGTCCACGGCGCCTGCTCGAAGCCCTCTGCCACCATGCCGATGCGGAGCCCACGCACACCGCGCCCAAGCACCGGACGGTAGTCGCGCACGTAATCCGGCGGGATCACGCCGCGCTGGCGCGGATCGAGCGGGTCGGGCCCGGCCATCGCGGTCAGCATCCCGGCGATGCCGGCGACCGTGCGCGCCATCGGGCCGCAGTGGTCCATCGTCATCTCGACAGGAATGCAGCCGGTATAGGGCACCAGGCCATAGCTGGGTTTGAGGCCGTACACCCCGCTCCACGCCGCCGGGATGCGGATCGAGCCGCCTTGATCGCAGCCGACCGCAAGATCGAGTTCGTCGGTGGCGAGCAGCACCGCGTTGCCGTTCGATGACCCGCCCGGCGAGTGGCTTGACTTGTAAGGGTTGCGCACCGGGCCGCGCGTCGCGGTGTGGCCGCCGCCCGAGAACGAGCAGTTCTCGGTGTTGGTCTTGCCAAGCACCGTGGCGCCGGCATCCAAGAGCCGGGTGACCACGGTGGCGTCGACCTCGGGCACGTAGCCTTCGAGCAGCGGTGTGCCGTTTGCCATCGGCACTCCGGCGACGCAGATCGCATCCTTGATGCCGAGCCGCTGGCCGGCGAGGAAGCCCTCGGGCGCGCCCGCGATCGTGCAGCGCCAGGCCCAGCCTTTGTAGGGATCGGCGGCGTCCTGCGGCGGCGTGCCGCGGCCCCGCGGGTACTTCACCGCCGGCCGTTCCGGCGCCATCGCCTCGAGGCGGGCGCAGGCCGCGATCGCGCCGCCCATCTGCGCGCGATAGAACGCCGCTTCTTCGCGCGTGAGCGTGAGCCCCCAGCCTTCGGCTAGCGCAAGCACCTCGGCGACGCTCGGAAGCTCCGGCGTCATGGCCCGATCACGCCCTGGCTCTGGCCGCCGCCATCATGGCATGGATCATATCCGGCTTCGGTGCCGGCGGTGCCGGGTAGGCCGCCTTCGAATGACTGAGGCGCGCGGCGAGGAGGGCATCCAAGGTGCTGTAGAGGACCGCGCCGGGATCGACTACCGGCACGCGCAGCTCGGCCGCAAGATGCGCCGCCGCCTGATGCATCGTGGTCGAACCGAGCACGATGACCTCGGCGCCCTCGGCGATGCAGCGTTGGCCCTGCTCGACGAGCCTAGGGAACACGACGTCCTCCTTGCCGCCGAGCAGGCTGGTCAGGTCCGGTGGCACCTCAATGGTGCGGATCGAGGCGCAGCGCTCGGCCAGTCCATACTCGGGCAGAGTCTTCTGGAAGATGCGCTTCCACGGCTCCCACATCGTCAGGACAGAGAACCGGTTTCCGAGCATGAGTGCGGTCAGGAACGCCGCGCGGGCCGCACCGAGCACGGGGATCGTGAGCGCAGCACGCAAGGGATTCATCCCTGAGTCGCTCATGCTGTCGATGCCCACCGCATCGAAGCCTTCGACTTCGGCCGAGAGCCCGGCCTCGAACACCCCGAGCTCGGAAATCAGGAAGTCGTGGTGGTTGTCGAAGGTGTCGGGCCTCGCCTTGGTGCCCCGAAAGGTGTGGCGGGTGTCGGCCGGCGCCGGCAGCGCCATGATCTGGGCGGCGCGCAGCTTCAGGCCGGGCTCATCTTCGGCGAACGGCATCAGGACCAGAACCCGCGGCATTGCGGGGCTCAGGCCACCCGCAGCGCGACGCTGCCGAGCGCCTGCATCACGGTGCGCACGCTCATGCCGGCGGCGAGCGGATGCGCCGCCGTGGCGCCGCCGGCGAGCACGATCCAGCCCGCGTCGAGCGCCTCGCCGGCCTGGCCGGAAAGCCGCGCTGCCGCCACCAGCGAGCGCAGCGGATGGCCGAGGATCGCCGCCGATGAGCCGACCTGCACCACTCGACCATCGACCTCGAGCAGCATTCCGAGATTGGCGATGTCGCTGCTCGGCGCCGCCCACGGGCCGATGACGAAGGCGGCCGAGGAGCAGTTGTCGGCCACGACGTCGGCCAGCGAGAACTTGAAGTCGCGATAGCGCGAGTCGATGACCTCCATGGCCGGCGCGACCGCCTCGACCGCCGCGAGCGCCTCGACCGGGCTCAGCTCGCCGCTCAGCGGCCGACGCAGCAGGAACGCGACCTCGGGCTCGATCCGGGGGTGGACGAAGCGCGTGCGCTCGAGCGTGCCGCCATCGGCGATGCGCATCCCATCCGTCAGCCGGCCCCAGATCACCTCGCTCACCCCGACCTGGATCATCTTGGCCCGGCTGGTGAGGCCCATCTTGACCCCGACGCGCCGTTCGCCGCGCGCGAGCCGGCGGCCGACCGACAGCGCCTGGATGCGATAGGATTGTTCGGGCGTCAGCGGCGCGGATTCAGTGAGCTGCGGGATGGCGCTCGCCTGGCGGGCCGCGTCGTCGACCGTCTGGGCGAGTCCTGCGAGATCGGCCACCGGATCCCCCGCTCACGCCGCGAAATAGGCTCGCGCACTGCCGAGTCCGGCGATGCGCAGCTCGAACACATCGCCGGGATTCGCCGCCGCCATCGGCCCGAGTGCGCCGGTCATGACCACGTCGCCCCGGCGCAGCGGCCGGCCGACCTTGGCCATCAGCCGGGCGAGCCACAGCGCGGCCGAGAGCGGGCTGCCAAGGCACGCGGCGCCGGCGCCCACCGCCACCGGCTCGCCGGCGCGCTCCATCACCATGCCGCACAGTCTGAGATCGAAGGTGCCGAGCCGGCGCGGCTCGTTGCCGA
>VGEJ01000211.1 GCA_016869335.1 Alphaproteobacteria bacterium
CCATCCGCAGTGCGCCGGAGATGGTGGTGAAGACCTTCTTCGCGGCGAGAGGCCAGGAGTCGACGATCACGGAGGCGGAGGTCCGGGATGCGCTTGTCGCGCTCGATCCCCTCTGGGACGAGCTCTTCCCCGCCGAGCAGGCGCGTATCGTCCAGCTCCTCGTCGAGCGTGTCGACCTCGCCTCCGACGCCGCTGCCATTCGCATCCGAACCGCCGGCATCGAAGGGCTCGTCGAGAGCCTTCGGCCGAAGGCCTGACCGACACCGCCATGGGCCAGACCTTGACCTCTCCTCGTTCCATTGACGTCCACATCGATGGTCAGTCCATGGTCATCCATGTACCGCTGACGCTCCGCCGTATCGGTGGGCGAAAGCGCGTCGTCTCACCGCCGGGCGCCACCGCCTGGATGCCCCCGCGGCCCGAGATCAACTCGCCGCTTCTCCACGCCCTGGTGCGGGCGTTCCACTGGCAGTCGCTCCTTGACCACGGTGCCTACGTCTCCGTCAACGAACTCGCCAAGGCCAACGGCAAGAACGCCTCCTACATCGCCGCCATCCTGCGCCTGACCCTCCTCGCGCCGGACATCGTCGAGTCCGTCCTCGACGGACGACAGCCCGCCGCTCTTCAGCTGCAGCCGCTCATGCGGAATGGGATCTCTGCGGTGTGGGAGGAGCAGCGAAGCACTGCTGACGTCCGCAATCGACCCAAATCGGACATGACCCTTTCTCTCGGGAAGGGGTTGCCGCGGTGGCGTTGATCCGACAGAGGTTCAAAGCACTTGTGCAACGTGGCGTACTGTGATATCGATTTCTCATCCAGTCACAGTTTGTTGGGATATCGTTTTCCGCAATGTCGTCTGTAACGATAAGCGATGTGGCTCGGATGGCGGGTGTCTCGGTCCCCACCGTGTCGCGGGTATTGAATGGCCGGAACAATGTCGCTCCGGACCTCATCGCCAAGGTCAACGCCGCGATAAGTTCACTCGACTACCGTCCCAGCCGCGCCGCGCGGCGGTTGCGCAGCCAGCATAGCCGGCTCGTCGGTGTGGTCTTCTCCGACATCTCAAACCCCTTCTATATCAACGTTCTCAAGGGCATAGAACACGTCCTTTCACGGACGGGCATCAGCCTTCTGATCAGCAATGCCGATGCCGATCCGGAGCGTGAGGCCGAGATGCTCTGGGTCATGCGCGCCGAGGATGTCGCCGGCATCATCATTGCGCCGTCACGAGAGGACTCGAGCGAGATCGCAATGGCCGTCAAGAACGAGTTGCCGATCGTCGTATTCGACCGGCGGATGACGGACTGCGACGTCGACACTGTCGTTGGAGACGGTTTTGCGGGTGCGCGGCGAGCTGTCCGACACCTCATCGATCTCGGCCATCGCCGAATCGCGATCGTCAGCGGGCCGCTCCGCCTGAGCAGCGCCCGCGACCGCTACAACGGCTACCTCGAGGCGATGAGCAGCGCCGGCCTCGATGTCGATCCGGCCCTGACGCGCTTCGGCGACTACCGGCTCGAGAGCGGCTACGACCTAACCAGCGGGCTTCTCTCGGCTCCGACCCCGGCGACCGCTCTGTTCATCGCCAACAACCAGATGACCATCGGCGCGCTCAACGCCATCCACGACGCCAAGCGCCGCATTCCCGACGACATCGCCGTTGTCGGGTTCGACGATTTCGACTGGGCTGTGTCGCTCAATCCGCCGCTCACCACCGTCGCCCAGTCGACCTTCGACATCGGCGTGAACGCGGCGACGCTCCTCCTCGCCCGCATCGAGAATGGCCATCTGCCCACCCGGACCATGGTTCTCGAGACGAAGCTCCAGATTCGCGCCTCCTGCGGCGCGCCGAAGAAGGGAAGCGCCACTGCGAAGCGCGCCAGAACGAAGATCCAACAAAGGAAGGGATGATCAGATGCAAATGCTCAGCAAATGCCGCCTGCTCGCCTCCGCGGCCCTCGCGGCCGGACTTGCGGTAGGCGCCTCACTGGCCGCATCGGCCCAGGATGCCGCCAAGACGCTCACCATCGCCATTTCCGGCGACGTCGAGACCCTCGACCCACCCTTCTCGCGCTTCCAGCGCTCGAACGAGGTGAACTACAACGTGTACGACCAGTTCTTCCGCTACGGGACCAAGGACAGCGGCAAGGGCTATCTCGACACAGATGTCGGCACGGTCGAGGGCAGCGCGATCGAATCGTGGTCGCTCGCCGACGACAACGTGACCATGACCCTCAACCTCCGTAAGGGCGCGACGTTCGCAAGGTCCGGCAAGCCGGTGACTGCGGACGACTTCATCTACTGGTTCGAGCGCGCCTACGGCACCAAGTCGGGAACCGAGTGGAACGCCACCACCGCCAACATCCCCTCGATCGACAGCGTCAAGAAGCTGAGCGACAACCAGATCGAGATCACCTTCGCCGCGCCGAGCCCCTGGTTCTTCTACCTGTTCCGCGATCAGTCCCAGGCGCCGATGGAAGCCGCCGTCGCCAGGGCGAACGTCGCGGCGGACGACGAATGGGCGGCGAAGTGGCTCGCCAAGAACGACATCGGCTCCGGCGAATACTTCGTCGAGAGTTGGACGCCGGGCGTCGAGATGGTGCTCAAGGCCAATCCCACCTACTGGGCGGGCCCGGCCTATTTCGACACGGTCGTCCTCAAGATCGTGCCGTCCTCGGCCAACCGTGCGCTCCTCCTCCAGCGCGGCGAGGTCGACATCGCCAAGGATCTCAGCGTCGACGAACTGAACCTCCTCCGCGGCATGCCGGGCGTCGAGATCCTGTCCGCCCCGACCCGGAACCAGATGATCCTCGGCTTCAACGTCAAGGAGAAGCCCTTCGACAATCCCAAGGTCCGCGAGGCGCTCAACTACGCCGTGCCGTACCAGGCGATCGTCGACGGCATCTTCAAGGGTAACGGCCTGCCGTCCAAGGGACCGATCCCGGTGCTCGGGCAGCTCGCCGACCCCGCGCTCTTCGCCGCCACCACCGACATCGACAAGGCCAAGGCCCTGCTCGCCGAGGCGGGCTTTGCCGACGGCCTCGCCTTCACCCTCGACATCCAGGAGGGCGACCCGACCGTCGAGCAGATCGCCATCCTCCTCAAGGATTCCTTCGCCAAGGCCGGCGTCGACATGACCATCAGCAAGCAGCCCGCGGCGGTGTTTGCCGAGGGGCTTGGCACGCTCAAGCACCAGGCGTGGATGCGCGACCTGCTCTGGTACGTCGATGATCCGGGCTATACCGGCAAGCTGTTCTTCCAGACCGGCGCCGTCGCCAACTGGATGGGCTACAGCAATCCCGACCTCGACAAGGTGATCGACGAGCTCGCCGCCACCCTCGACCCGGCGAAGAAGGCGGAGCTCGCGAAGAAGTACCAGCAGCTCCTGATCGCCGACTCGCCGGTGATCGCGGTGGTCGACATGCCGTTCGAACTCGCCATGCGCGACGACATCGCGGGCTACGTGCAGCTCCCGGACAACCTCCTCTGGTACTATCCGCTGAAGCGGAAGGAGTAGGCCCGGATCGCTGCCGGGCGGCTCGCCTCCCGCTGCCCGGCAGCCCAATCGACGACGGTTCACGATGCTCCGGTCCCTTCTGCCCTGGACTGCCTTCCTTGCCCGGCGCATCGGCGTGCTGATCGTCTCGCTCGTCATCGTCTCGGTGATCACCTTCGCGGTCACCAACGCCATCGGCAACCCGCTCTACCTGCTCGTCGGCCCTCGCTACACCGAGGAGATGCTCGAGACGACGATCCGCGAGCTCGGGCTCGACCTGCCGCTCTGGCAGCGCTACCTCGACTATGTCTGGAGCCTCCTCCACGGCGACCTCGGCGTCTCGCGGATCACCTACAACTCCGTGCTCGACGACCTACGCACCCGCTTCCCGGCGACGCTCGAGCTGTCGACCTATGCGCTTCTCCTCGGCGTACTCTGGGCGGTGCCGGCGGGCATCGCCGCCGGCATACGCCCGCGCGGCTGGTTCGCCCGCTTCGCCGACCTCGTCGCCCGGGCCGGGGTCTCGATGCCGAGCTTCTGGCTGGGGCTGCTCCTCATTTACCTCTTCTTCGCCACCCTCGGATGGTTGCCGGCGCCGCTCGGCAGGATCGACCGCGCCCATGCCGGCCTGCCGGTCGTCACCGGGTGGTACACCATCGACGCGCTGCTCGCCGGCAATCTCGCCGCCTTCGGGTCGGCGCTGGCGCATCTCGCACTGCCGGCAGTGGCGCTCGCCTTCACCACCAGCCCGAGTACGCTCCAGATCACCCGCGGACGGACCGAGGAGATCATGCTGAGCGAGTACATCCGCTCGGCCCGGGCCTTCGGCCTGTCTCAGGCGACCATCTACCGCTACGCGCTCAAGAACATGTTCGGCCCGGTGACCACGATGATCGCCATGACCTACGGCTACCTGCTCAGCGGCACGGTCTTGGTCGAGGTCGTGTTCACCTGGCCCGGCATCGGCCTTTATGCGGTCGATGCGATGAAGAACTCGGACTACGAGCCGGTGATGGGCGTGGTGCTGGTCTGTACCGCGTTCTATCTCGTCGTCTACCTCGCGGCCGATGTCCTCAGCGCCATCGTCGATCCCCGGGCGCGGGTCGTGGCGTGATGGACGCTGGCATGGTTGCGGTTTCATCCTCCGATGTCGCCATCGTCCGGCGGCCCTCGCTCCTGCGACGGCTGGTGGCGCAGAACGGCGCGTGGCGTGTCGGCACCACCTTTGCGCTGCTCGGGGGGATCATTCTCCTCGGCCTCGTCGCGCCGCTCCTGCCGCTCGCCAGCCCGATCGCCCCCGATCCGCTCGCGACGCTGCAGCCGCCGTCCTGGGCGCACTGGTTCGGCACCGATCGCGACGGCATGGATGTGTTCTCGCGCACGATCTTCGCGATCCGCATCGA
>VGEJ01000212.1 GCA_016869335.1 Alphaproteobacteria bacterium
GCGGGGACGGAACATCCGGATGCTGGAATATCCCGGCCGCAAGTCCCGCCTCGAACATGTCGCGCGGCGCGGCGCGCTCGACATCATCCGCAACGGCGAACGCAAGACCGCGCAGATCGCGATGGTATCGCAGGATGCCGCACCCGCACTTGCTGGCGCTGGACTCATTGTCGTTGCGGCGCCGGCTTTCGCGCACCGCGCCTTCGCCGACCTTGTGGCCCCCCATCTTCGCGGCGATGAAACAATCCTGGTCTTTACGGCAGCCCTGGGCGGTCTCGAGTTCAACGCAGCCGCACGGCGGCTTGGCAGAACGCATCGTGGCCCTATCGTCGAGGCCGAAAATCTGCCTTACACCTGCCGGATCGCTGGCCCGTCCGAGGTCATTATTCACCTCGATGTTCCGAAGTTCAGAGCCGCGACCTATCCGGCGCGCCTGACAGCGGAAGCTGAAGCGCAACTACAACCGCTCATTCCTGGCATCACGTTCGGACGCGATTTACTGGACCCCCTTCTTGGGAACATGAACGGCGTGGTCCACCCGCCTGTCGTTCTGCTCAACGTGCCCGTCATGGAACGTGCGCGCGGCGAGCCTTGGTGGATCTGGGAGGTTGGCGTCACGAAGTCTATCGCGCGGGTTATCGACGATCTCGACGCCGAGCGTCTTGCGGTAGGCCGGGCCGTCGGGCTCACCATCGAGCCCGTGGCGGACATGATGTGGCGCTCGGGTTACGGGCCGCGCGGCACGATCTACGAGACCATCAACGGATGCGCCGCCTTGCGCAATGTGCGCGGCCCGCTCGACCTGAGTCACCGCTGGTATACGGAAGACATTCCCTACACCCTCGCACTCTGGGCCGATCTTGGCCGCCATTGCGGCGTCAAGACACCGCTGATGGAATCGCTGTGTGGGCTTGCCAGTTCGCTGCTTGCCCGGGATGTCTGGAATACAGGGCGCAGTCTCGCCGATGTGGGACTTGCGGGCCTCGACGCCAGCTCCATCGTCGCCGCGCTTTATCACGGTCTGGAGTCGGCATGAGTGCGCCTGTCGCTCTTGTCACCGGCGCCGCAGGAGGAATCGGACGCCCACTCTGCCAAGCCTTGTCGGCCGAAGGCTTTCGTGTTGCCGCGGTCGACCGAGAGGGTGCGGGCGATGGCGCCGCTTTCTTCCCGGTCGATCTTGCCGACAGTGATGGGCCGCGCAACGCAGTCGATGCGGTGAATCGGGCTTTCGGCAGGCTTGACCTCGTCGTCCACGCAGCGGGACTGTTTGAGTCCTGCGCGACGGAGGATGTCGGCGTCGAGGCCTGGGACCGCATGATGGCCATCAATCTGCGTGCAGGATTCTTCCTCGCGCAGGCGGCTTTGCCAGTGCTGCAGGGCAACGCGGGCTCGGTCGTCTTCATTAGTTCGGTTGCCGGCTTCTATCCCCGTCGCGATCAGGCTGCCTATTGTGTTTCGAAAGCCGGACTCGAACATCTGGCGCGCGTGCTTGCGCTCGATTTTGCCGATCGGAACGTCCGCGTGAACGTCGTGCGCCCCGGTGTCGTCGAAACGGGCATGGCGCGCGAGAGCTATGGAATGGAAGGCCTTGCGCGATGGGCTGCATCGGTCCCGATGCAGCGCCTTGCGCAATCGTCCGACATTGCCGATGCCGTAATCTATCTCGCCAAGGCTCGCCATGTCACCGGCCATGTCCTGACAGTGGACGGCGGCCAGACCATTAACTTTGTGAGGGCGGGATGATGCAGGCCGAAGTGATAGCAGGTGTCGATGTGGGCGGCACGTTCACCGATATCCTTCTGTTGGAAGAAGCGTCGGGCAAGGCCTTCGCGTGGAAGGTTCCTACAACCTCCGAGAACCCCGCACGCGGTGTTGCCGCTGGTGTTGCAGAGGCCTGCGCTGCGGCCGGATACGAGCTCGATGTCGTCAAGCGCCTGCATCACGGCACGACGATCGCCACCAACGCCATGCTGGAGCATCGCGGTGGCCCGGTGGGCATGCTGACGACCGAAGGCTTTCGCGACATCCTGCATATCGGGCGCCACCAGCGCCCTCTGAACTATTCGATCATGCAGGACATCCCGTGGCAGGCGCGGCCGCTCATCCGGCGCCGGGACCGACTTCCCGTCACTGAGCGGATCGGGCCTGACGGAGCGATCATTCAGCCTCTGGACGAGCGGGCCGTGCGGATGGCAGCCCGGCTGCTGGCCGAGCGAAAAATCCGGTCCATCGTCGTGGGTTTTCTTTTTTCCTTCGTCAATCCAGCCCACGAACTTCGGGCCAGGGAACTCATTTTCGAGGAAGCGCCAGAGGCCTTCGTCACCCTGTCGCATGAGATGACCGGACAGTTCCGCGAGTTCGAACGCTTCACAAGCGCAGCCGTAAATGGCTTCGTCGGCGAGGGTGTGCAGCGCTACATCTCCGAGCTCGAGGGACAGCTCGAATGCGAGGGACTCGATTGCGAGCTTCGCGTCATGACATCGGCCGGCTCAATTGTCTCGGCTGTCCGTATAGCCGAAAAGCCCGCGCTGACCTTGCTGTCCGGGCCGGCCGCCGGCGTGATCGGCGCCACGTGGATCGGGCTGTCTGCCGGACGGCGCAATCTCATCACGTTCGACGTGGGCGGCACTTCAGCCGATATCTCCGTGGTAGTCGACGGCGCCATCCGCGAGGCCGGTGCGCGGGACATGGCGATAGCGGGCTTTCCCGTACAGTTTCCGATGATCGACATCGAGACCATCGGAGCAGGTGGCGGATCCATCGCCTATCAGGACGGCGGCGGCGCATTCCGCGTCGGTCCTGCTAGCGCGGGTTCCCGGCCCGGGCCAGCCGCCTATGGACAGGGCGGCGATCTGCCGACGGTCACCGATGCCCATGTGTTTCTTCGCAGGCTAGACCCCGGCCGCTTCCTGGGCGGGCGGATGAAGCTCGATATCGCTGCCGCAAGCCATGTAATGACGCGCCTTGCCGAAACGCTTGGACTCTCGCCTCAGCAGACTGCATCCGGAATCCTGCGAATTCTGAATGCGAACATGGCCGAAGCCATCCGGTCCCGTACCGTGCGCCGCGGTATCGACCCGCGGCATTTCGCGCTGGTGGCGTTCGGCGGAGCGGGACCGCTTCACGCTGTCGAAGTGGCCGCGCTGCTTGAGATTCCGGAAGTCATCGTGCCCCCCTATCCGGGTCTCACCTCAGCCGCCGGACTGGTGACGACCGATTTGCGCTACGATCATGTTCGCAGCGCCTTCCTACGCAGCGATCGGGACGAGAGGGCGCGCTTTGCCGCCATCTTAGGCGAACTCGAAGAACGCGTGCGCGCGGACTTTGCTCGCGACGGGGACTTCGCGCAGGATGCGACCATCACCTTTTCCGCCGATACCCGTTATGCTGGACAAGGCTACGAGCTGCGGATCCCCGTCGATCTTGCTGCAGGGGATCCTCTTGGCGCCACGGCCGCGCTGTTTCATGAAGCCCATGCACGCGACTATGGCCGCGCGTTTTACGATCGGACCGTCGAATTCGTCAATCTGCGTGCATCGGGGCGGAGAGTATCCAGCCGGGGAGGCATTGCCGTGTCTACCGGAGAAGCTGGCGGAGGTGCCGAAGTGGCGCGCGAACTTTGCTGCTTCATGACGGCGACAGGCATTGTCGAGAGAGAAACGCCATTTCTCATGCGCTGGCGCCTTCCGCAGGGTTCGGAAATCACCGGGCCCGCCATCCTGCTGCAGGATGACACGACGATCGTGGTTCCTCCAGGATCACGCGCGCATTGCCATGCTTCAGGCTCGGTCATAATCACGCTTGCGGCGGAGGCAGCCCATTGAGCGCACTCGATCCTGTAACCGTCTCGGTGATCCAGGGCGCGCTCGAGGGCGTCGCCATCGAGATGGGCCACAAGCTCATGCGCATGGCCCACTCGAGCATCATCCGCGAGTCGGAGGACTTCGGCTGCTGCATCCTGAATGCCAGGGGTGAGCAACTGTGCGAATCGATCTATTCGACGCCGCTGCAGTCGGGGCCCATGCCGGGCTACTTGCGGGGCATCCTGAAGGCCCTCAGCGTCAGAGGCGAGTCGTTCCGGCCGGGCGACGTGGTGATGCACAATGACCCCTATGCCGGCGCGTCGCACGGGCCGGATGTCGCCTTCGTCGTCCCCATCTTCCATAATGAGCAGCTTGTCGCCTTTTCCGGCACCGCTGCGCATCACATCGACATCGGCGCCATGACACCGGGGAGTTCCGGAATAGTCGATGCCATCGACGCCTATGCGGAAGGCTTGCAGTTCAAGGCCATCAAGGTGCTCGAAGGAGGGCACCGTAACGACATGCTCTGGCAGGTGCTCCGTGACAACCTGCGGGCAAGCGATATCGTGCTTGGCGACATGGAGGCGCAGATCGCCGCTGCCGAGACGGGCGCGCGCCGTTTCCTCGATCTTGCAAGCCGCTTCGGAATCGAAACGCTGCTGTCGGCCGGCGAGACGATCCTCGACCAGTCCGAGCGCTTGATGCGGGGGGCGATCGCCCGGCTGCCCGACGGCGTCTATCGCGCAAGCAATCGTCTCGACGGCTTCCTCGACAGCGCCGATTCTAGGCATCGCGATCTCGTTCTCTCCGTGGCCGTGATCGTCGAGAAGGATTCGATCATCGTCGATCTTGAAGGAACGTCGGCCCAGATCGATGACCGCCCGCTGAACATGCCGCTGCATGGCACGGTGGATTGCGCGGTCTGGCTCACGCTGAAATCCATTCTCCTCGATGAGGCGCTGCACGGGCCGGCCCCGCACAACAGCGGCCTGGTACGGCCGATCACTATCAGGGCGCCCGTGGGAAGCCTCGCCAACCCGGTTTTTCCGGCGCCCACGATCGCACGTGCCTGCGCGGGCAACCATCTCG
>VGEJ01000213.1 GCA_016869335.1 Alphaproteobacteria bacterium
GCCTTCGGCGCGCACTCGACAACGATGTCGGCGTGCGCTGCGAGATCGGCCACGGGCACCACCGGCATGGGCGCCCGCAGCGCCGCTACGCGCTCTACGGCACGGGCCAGATCGCTGGCCGAAACGGCCGCGAGCACGAGGCCCGGGATTCCTTCATCGAGCCGGCTGACCACCGGCCAACCGATGGCGCCGAGCCCGGCGACGGCGACGCGGAGCGGCGCCCGGTGCATCGGGGTCGTGGCTAGGCCCGGACCGGTCGGACCAGGATCGCCGGCACCCGCAGCCGTGAGGTCAACTCCTCGACCGGACGACCGCCCAGCACCTTCGAGCCGCAGGCGATGACGCAGAGCGCCGCCGGGTTGTCGCCGACCACCTGGATCACGCGCGACAGGTTGCCCGGCTTGATCTTGCGGAAGCGCGGTCTCACGCCGCGGGCGCCGAGGATCGTGCCGGCCTGGCGCATCAGGCGCTGGCGGATGCGGGGGCCGATCGCCGGCACGAGCACGCTGACGGCGGCGCCATCGGCGAGCTGGCCGGCGACCTCGAGCGCGCGCCGCCCCTCGGCCGAGCCGTCGAACGTGACGAGGATACGCGAGGGCCCGGGACGCCAGCCGTACACCCCGACCCGTCGCACCAGCCGCCAGCTCGCCGCCGTGACCATGATGAGGTCGATCTCCGGCGCGGCTTCGAGCGGCACCGAGGTGGCGCGGCCGCGGGTGACCTGGAACGACCAGCTCACCTTGCGCATGCGCGCGACCGCTTCCAGCGCGCTCCGTGTCGCGGACTCGCGCACCCGAAGCTGGCGCTCCACCGTCGGCACACTGATCCGTTTGGCCCGCGCCGAGGCGAGCCGGACCTCGCGCGCGCAGGGCAGCGCGGCGAGCGTCAGGAGCGCGGTGTCCTCGACGAACAGGCCCATCAGCTCGGCGTTGAGACGGGCCGCGTACTCGGCGGCGAGCTCGATCACGTCGCGGCTGTCGCGCGCGGTGTCGAGCGCCACCAGAAGCCGCTGCACCGCGGCCACCTCATCCGGCATCGTCATGGTCAAGTTCCTTCGGCGGGCAGGCCCGCACCAAACGCGCGCCGGGCATGTGCCAGCGCAATCAGCCGATCCTCGACCTTGCGGTTGACGGTGCCGTCGGGGAACCTCCCGTCGCGGCCACGCTTCCCGGCGGGCACCCCGGTCAGCACCTCGATGCCCTCGTCGATGGTCCTGATCGGATATATATGGAACTTTCCGGCCGAAACAGCCTCGATGACGCCATCGCGCAGCATCAGGTGCTTGACGTTCGAGTCCGGGATCAGCACGCCCTGTGTGCCCGTCAGGCCTTTGGCGCGGCAGAGGTCGAAGAAACCCTCGATCTTCTCGTTGGCGCCGCCGATCGCCTGCACTTGGCCGTACTGGTTGACCGAGCCGGTGACGGCGAGCGACTGCCGGAGCGGCAGTTCCGCGAGCGCCGAGAGCAGCGCGTAAAGCTCGGTCGAGGAGGCGCTGTCGCCCTCGACGCCGGAGTAGGACTGCTCGAACACGACGCTCGCTGAGAGCGACAGCGGACGATCGGGTGCGAACGTCGCCGACAAATAGGCGCCAAGGATCAGCACGCCCTTCGAGTGGATCGGCCCTCCGAGCTCGACCTGGCGCTCGATGTCGATCACCTCGCCGCGACCCATGCGCACCCGGGCGGTGATGCGATTGGGACGGCCGAAGCTCATGTTGCCAAGCGAGAGAACGGCGAGCCCGTTGATCTGACCGATGCGCTCGCCCTCGAGGTCGATCAGCACCGTGCCTTCGAGAATCTGCTCCTGCGAGCGCTCGCGCACCCGGTCGGCACGGCGGATCCGGGCATCGATCGCGGCCTGGACGTCGCTCTCACAGATCACCGTGCGCTCAGCCTCCGCGGCAAAGTAGTCGGCCTCGTGCAGGATGTCGCCGATCAGGCCGCGGCGGATCGAGAGCTTGCGCGAGTGCCCCGCTAGGCGCGCCGAGAACTCGATCACGCGCGCCACCGCCGGCGCGTCGAGATCGCGGAGCTTGTGCTGGCGGACGAGCGTCGCGATGAGCCGGGAGTAGCTATTGCCGCTGATCGGGCCGCGGTCCACGTCCTCGTCGAAATCGACCTCCACCTTGAACAGCTCGGCGAACTCGGGATCGTAAGCCGACAACAAGTAGTAGATGTCGCGCTCGCCGAGCAGGACGACCTTCACCGACAGCGGCGTCGGCTCGGGCTCGAGCGAGACGGCCGAGATCATGCTGTACATCTGCGCCGGCGATTCGATGCGGATCTCGCCCGCTTGCAGCGCGCGTTTCAGCGCGTCGTAGGCGTAGGGATGGGTCAGCAGCTTGCGGGCGTCGAGCAGGAGGTAGCCGCCGTTCGCGCGATGCAGTGCGCCCGGCTGGATGAGCGCGAAGTCCGTCAGCAGGGCCCCCATCTGCTGGATGTGTTCGACCCGACCGACCAGATTGCTCTGCGCCGGGTTGTCCTCATAGACGATGGGCGCGCCCTTGGTCGCGCTGTTGTCGACGATAAGGTTGACCTGGTAGCGGCGCAGGATGGCGGGTGCCGCGGCGGCAATCGGGGTCGCGGCCGCGGCGGCCGAAGCCTCAGCGCCTTGCGGCAGCGTTTGTCCTTCTTCGGCCTGGCTCTGGGCCAGGAAGACGGTGACGTTCTCGGTGACGTCCTCCTGCACCGCGTTGAGGTAGGCGACCACGTCGGCGAGCTCGCGATACTTGTGGCGCAGCGCCTCGATCAGATGGCCGACCGCAAACTCGGTGACCTCGCGGTTGACGTCGCGAACCTTCTCGCGGCGCTCCTTGTCCCAGCGCGGGATCTGGCGGATCGTCTCCTGCAGCTCCTTCTGCAGCTCGCCGATCGTCGCCTCGAAGCCTTGGCGCATCTCCTGCGGCAGCTTCTGGAAGTCGTCGGGACTCATCACCTCGTTGTCTTTCATGGGCGCCAGCGCCAACCCGACGGGCGTGCGGACCAGCGCCACCTGGCGCTCGTTGGCGCGCTTCTGCAGCGCCTCGAAGGCATGGCCCTGCTTCTCGCGGAACTCCTCGTCGATCGACTGGCGTCGAGTGCGATACTCATCGCTCTCGAACACCGCCGCGATCGCCGTGCGCAGCTCCTCGATGAGCTGCTCCATGTCCTTCTGCAACTTGGCGCCCAGGCCCGCCGGCAGCTGAAGCGCTTTGGGGCGATGCACATCGGCGAAGTTGTTGACGTAGCACCAGTCGGGCGGCGTCGGCTGCTGGGCCGCCTCGCGCTCGACGAACTGGCGCACCGTCGCGTGCTTGCCGATGGCGGTCGGGCCGAGCGCGAACAGGTTGAAGCCGCGACTCCGGATGCCGATGCCGAAGCGCAGCGCCTCGACGGCCCGCTCCTGACCCAGCGGCTCGTCGAGGTCCTTGAGATCGGCGGTCGTGGCGAAGCCGAGCTTGGCGGGATCGCTGCGGCGTTTCAGCGCCTGCGGCGGCAGCGGCTTGACGGGCATGGCTCCTCCTGAGCTGCGCCCGGATCGGGGCGCCGTGTGCGGGGTAGCGCCTAGGGTCCGGCCTCGATCGCCGCCATCTCGGCATCGCTGAAGCCGAAATGGTGGCCTATTTCGTGGATGAGAACGTGACGTACGAGGGTCGCCAAGGGCTCGCCGCTCTCGCACCAATGGTCGAGCAGCGGCCGGCGGTACAGGAAGATCATGTCGAGATCCTGGCGCGGCGCGCTTTCGCTGCGTTCCAGCAGGCTGACGCCATGGTAGAGCCCGAGCAGATCGAACGGCGAGTCCAGCTCCATCTCCTCGACCGTCGCATCGTCAGGGAACTCCTCGACGCGAATGACCACGCCACGGACCATCTCGCGCAGCCGGGTCGGGATCGAGGCCAGTGCCGCCTCGGCGATCTCTTCAAGATCGGCGGAGCTCGGCCGCGCCAAGCGGGGATCGAACATGCGCGAAGATAGCTTGGCTTGCGCCAATGGCAAAGCTACGCCACTCTTTGTGCGCACGAACCCGATCCGACGGGAGGGCGCCATGGTGGCGAAGCTGAGCGGCGCGGCGCGGGCCGAAGCCTTCGCCGACCTGCCTGGCTGGCGCGAGGTCGAAGGCCGCGATGCCATCGAGAAGACATTCCGTTTCGCCGACTTCAGTGCCGCGTTCGGCTTCATGACCCGCGTCGCGTTGGCCGCCGAGAAGATGAATCACCACCCCGAGTGGTTCAATGTCTATGACCGCGTCGATGTCACGCTCGCGACCCATGAGGCGGGGGGCGTGACCGATCGCGACATTCGCCTAGCGCGCCTTATGGAGGACATCGCGGCCGGGGGCTGATGGCGCACACGGCGGCCGCGCCGCCCCTGGGCTTGCGCCGCCGCAGGGCGCGCCCAATATCGCGATCCATGCCGGCGAGGGAACGCGGCACGGCGGCGCGACCCGACGCTCGGTTGGCGGCCGAAGCGCAACGTCTGGGGCCGCGCCTGTGGGACAAGGCGCGGCGCAACCTGGGTCGCGTGCCATTCCTCGAGGACGCGCTCGCGGCGTGGTTTTGCGCAATTGACCCGCGGGCGCCGCTGGTAGTCAAAGCGGCGCTGCTCGGCGCGATCGCCTATTTCGTGGTGCCGACCGACCTCATTCCCGACTTCATCGCCGGATTGGGCTATGGCGACGACGCCTCGGTGCTGATGGCGGCGCTGGGCGCGGTCCGCCGCTACATCCGGCCCGATCACCGCGCCCGCGCCCGCGCCGCGCTCGAGGCGCTGGCCCGGGCGCCATCCGCATAGGTCACCTCGGCCTAGCCGCCGCACCAGTCCCGGCGCCGGCCGCCGGAATAAGGATGCGCGAGCCCGGCAGCGACGAGCGCGGTGGCAACATCCTGA
>VGEJ01000214.1 GCA_016869335.1 Alphaproteobacteria bacterium
GCCGGCGCCACCGAGCGGCTGATGGAGCTGCTCGCCACCCGCCCCGCGGTCGCCGCGCCCGCGAGCCCCCGGCCGCTACCCGAGCCGGCGCGCGGCGAGGTGTGCTTCGAGGCGGTGCGATTCCATTATCCGACGCGGCCAGAGGTGGCGGCGCTGGACGGCTTTTCGCTCCTTGTCCGGCCGGGCGAACAGGTCGCGCTGGTCGGTCCGTCGGGCGCCGGCAAGACCACGGTCTTCCAGCTCCTGATGCGGCTCTATGACTGCGACGGCGGCCGCATCGCGCTCGATGGCATCGACATCCGTGACGCCGCGCCTGCGGCGGTCCGCTCGCGCATCGGCTGGGTCGCCCAGGACCCCGTCATCTTCGGCGCCAACGCGCGCGACAACATTCGCTATGGCCGGCCCGAGGCGAGCGATACCGAGGTCGAGGCGGCGGCGGCGGCGGCTCAGGCTACCGAGTTCATCGCCCGTCTGCCGCAGGGCTTCGACACCTTCCTCGGCGAACACGGGCAAGCGCTTTCGGGCGGCCAGCGCCAGCGTATCGCCCTGGCGCGCGCCATTCTCCGAAACCCGGCCGTGCTGCTGCTCGATGAGGCGACCAGCGCGCTCGACGCCGAGCGCGAGCAGCTGGTGCAATCGGCGCTCGAGCCGCTGATGGCGGGGCGCACGACGCTCGTCATAGCGCACCGGCTGGCCACCGTGCTGCGGGCCGACCGCATCGTCGTCATCGACCGCGGCCGTGTCCTCGCCGAGGGCACCCATGCCGAGCTAGTGGCGCGGGGCGGCCTTTACGCCCGCCTGGCCGCGTTGCAGTTCGAGGACGAGGCAGAGCCGCAGGCCGCCGCCTCGTGACCTAGCGCTCGGTGAGCTTGATCTCGATGCGCCGGTTGCGGCGGTTGGCGATCTCGTCGTGGCCGGGATCGAGCGGCTGGAACTCGCCGAACCCGGTCGCGGCGAGGCGCGCGGGCGGGATGCCCTGCTCGATCAGGTACTTCACGACCGAGGTCGCGCGCGCGCTGGAGAGTTCCCAGTTCGAGGCGAATACCACGTTGTTGATCGGCCGCGGATCGGTGTGGCCATCGACGCGCAGGATCCAAGGAAGCTCGGGCGGGATCGTGGCCGCGACCTCGAGCAGGGTCTGCGCGAGCGCCGCGAGGTTCGACTTGCCCGCTTCCCCGACATCGGCGGCGGCACTCTCGAAGAGAACCTCGGACTGGAACACGAAGCGGTCGCCGACGATGCTGATGTCGCGCCGCTCTCCCAGCGCCTCGCGCAGCCGCCCGAAGAACTCGGAGCGGTAGCGCTGCAGCTCTTCCACCTTCTGGGCAAGCGCGAGGTTGAGGCGCTTGCCGAGGTCGGCGATGACGGCGCCTTGCTCGCGATCCTTGACTTCGGCCGCATCGAGCGCCGCCTCGACCCGCGCGAGCTGGTCGCGCAGCGCCAGGATCTGCTGGTTCAGGAGCGCCACCTGGGCCTGTGCCGCGGTGGTCAGCGTGCGTTCCTCATCGAGCGCCGCCGCCGTGCCCTGCTGCAGCGCGACCAGCTCTGACAACCTGATGTCGCGCTCGGCCAGCTCCTTCTGCGCCAGTGTGGTGCGCTCGTTCTCCTCGGCCAGCTTCGCCTCGAGTTCCATGCTGCGGTCGCGGAGCTGTCCAACCACGATCCGCGCCTCGGCGAGTGCCCGGTCGAGCGCGTCCCGGTCGAGCGTCGTCGCGTTGGCCTGTTCGGTCAGCGCGACGATCGCTTCCTCGCGGTTCTCGACGAGCAGGACGAGGCGGCCGACCTCGCTCTCCAGGGCGGCGGTGCGTTCCTCGGCGGTCGTCGAGCGCTCCTCGGCCGCGGCCAGCGCCGCCGCGAGCTGGCTCACCTGCCCCTCGAGCCGGGCGCGGAGGTCCTTGAGCGTGGCGATGTCTCGGCGCAGGCTCTCAAGGGTGGCGAGCTGGACCTGGAGCGCGTCGCGATCGACTTGCGCCGCCGCGTTGGCATCGGTGAGCGCCTTGCCCACCTCGCGCGCCCGGTCCGCCTCGAGGCGGAGCTGGACCTTCAGGTTATCGCGCTCCTGGGTCGAGGTCTGCAGCGAGACCGCGAGCTGGGCCACGTTGAGGCGCAGGTCGGCATTGGCTTCGCGCTCGAGGGCGAGCAGATCGCCGAGCTCGGCCACCTGCTGATTGAGCCGCTTCAGCGCTTCGTCGCGGCCCGAGAGTGCTTCGTTGAGCACGACCTGCGAGAGGACGAACACCACCAGGAGGAAAATGATGACGAGCAGCAGCGAGGACAGCGCATCGACGAAGCCGGGCCAGATGTCGACGCCGCGGCGTGCCTGAGAGCGCGAGGACCCGAGCGCCACTGCGCGCCGCTCCTAGCGCCGCTCGACCAGAGTGGCGATGGTTCGCGCCAGCACCTTGATCTCGCCCCGCAGATCCTGAACCAGCTCGGCACGACCCTGGGCCAATTCCTCCAGCAGGCGCCGGATCGAGACGTCGAGGTTGCGCAAATGGGTGCGGCTCGCCTGATCGAAGCCGCCGTCGCGTTCGCCGAGGCCGGCGAGCCGTTGCAGCACCGGCTTGATCTCCATCTGGGTCTCGACCAGCTTGACCATGAGATCCTGCTCGGTGCGCATCTGATCGGCCAAGGTCGCGATCTTCTCGGCGAACTCGAGGAGTGTCGTGTTCGATGAGGAGCGCGCTTCCTCGGTGCGCGCGACGATCCGCTGCAGGTCGCCGAGCGTGTCCGCCGTACGCTCGAGGAGCGCGCTGACGTATGCCGGCACCGACTGCTCGCCGTCGGCGACCGCCCCGCCCGAGAGCCGGGTGATGCTCGAGAGCCATTCCTCGAGGTCGTTGAAGAACCGCCGTTGCGCCTGGCCGGCCTGCAAATCGAGGAACCCTAGGATGAGCGATCCGGCGAGCCCGAACAGCGAT
This sequence comes from Alphaproteobacteria bacterium, assembly GCA_016869335.1. Taxonomy (GTDB): domain Bacteria; phylum Pseudomonadota; class Alphaproteobacteria; order VGEJ01; family VGEJ01; genus VGEJ01. Next base: position 2,922 of record VGEJ01000214.1, read on the forward strand.
GATGAGAACGACGTGCCCATCCCGCTCAGGGGTTGCTCGAGGCCTTTCTTGAGGCTCTCGAACTGCTGCGAGAAGTCGCTCTCGCCGAGCGTCGACAGACTGGTGATCGCATCGCCGACCGAACTGATGGTCTCGAGCAGGCCCCAGAACGTGCCGAGGAGCCCGAGGAAGATCAGAAGTCCGGTCATGTAGCGCGAGATGTCGCGCGACTCGTCGAGCCGCGAGGCCACGGCGTCGAGCAAATAGCGCATCGACATCGCCGACAACGAGACCCGCCCGCCAGTCTCGTAGAGCATGGTCGCGAGCGGCCCGAGCAGGACGGGTGCACGTTGCACCGAAAGCCCGGGACCGCTGCGACGGTAGATGTCGATCCACGTCACCTCGGGGTAGAGGACGAGCACGTTGCGGAAGATATAGACGATACCGAGGATGAGCACCCCGATGATGAAGGCGTTCAGCGCCGGGTTGGTCATGAACGCCTTGATCACGCTCGGCAGCAGTACCGCGATGACGGCCGCGGTGAGGGCGACGAAGATCACCATGCGAATGAGGTAGCGTTGCGGCCGCGTCATCACGCCGCCGCCGTAGCTCGTCCGTACGCCGCGCGTCTGGGCCGCGTTGTTCATGGCGCCAGATAAAGCACATCGACCCGCTCGGGCGGGCCGCTGTCGCCGGCCGCGCCGAGCGCCCGCACGTCGATTCGGGTCGACCGCACGCCCTGCTCGATCAGATAGGCGCGAACCGCCAGGGCGCGCGACAACGATGCACGCCGCGCGCCGCTCGTCGCCTCGCCGCCGCCCGCAAACGCCTTGAGCTGCAGCCGGCCCTCGGACTGCGCCAGCGTCGTCGCGACGCGGCGCAGCGTTTCCTCGGCTGACGGCGTGAGACGGGTGCTGGTGCCTTCGAACTCGACCACGGCCAGCGTGCCGTCCTCCGGCACGGCGAGCGGCGCCAAAGCCGCCGTCTCTTGCGGCACAGGTTCGGTCTCCGCCGGGGGTGGCACCGGCTGCTCGGCAATCGCGGCTTCGGCCGCCGGCTCTCGATCTCCCGGCTCCGGGGACGGAACGGCAGGTGGCTCGAGTGGCAGCGCCTGGAGGTCGGCCAAGTCGTCCGCACCGGGCGTTGGCGCGTTTTCGGTGGCGCTCGCCGCAGCGACCCGTTTTCTCAGCGGCACCGGAGTGCGCCGCCGTGGCGTGCCTTCGACATCCGCGGTGCGCGCCGCGCTCGTGGCCGCGACCGCCGGCTTGCGCGCCTCTACCGGCTCCGACAGACGGGCACCGGTCGAGCGCTCCGGGCGCGGCTCGCCCGGCATCAGCAGGCCCGAGCGCGCGCCGCCGCCGGCACCTGGCGCGCCCAAGCCCTGGAGCACGTCGAGGTTGACCTCGACACTGGGCCGACCGCTGCCGCCGATGGTGACGGTATCCTGCGCGCTCGCGGGCAACGCGACGAGGCCCCCGCACCAGATCGCTACCGCCACTGGCCAACGTGCCGTCCGGGGTCGGTGCCGGCACGGGCGCTGGTGGCTCTTGGGTGGCGTGATCAAACCCGCCCTGCTCCTCGCAAGGTCGCTGCCGTCCGGCACCGGGTGCCGCGCGACAATAGCCCAGGCTGAACCGCCATCACAACGCCCTGCCGCGCCGGCTAACCGGCACTCGCCCGCCGCGCCTCGCCGCTGGCCACGCCAAAACGGCGGGAAAGGTCCGGAAACAGCAAGGCGTTAGCGGCAAAACCCGCGGGTCCTGCGGTGTTCCACGCCGCCGTGACCTCGCCGCAGAAGCCGCCCGCCTCGCGCACCAGCAGGGCGCCGGCAACCGCCGGCGGCGTCGGGCCCGCGGCGCACCACGAACAGGCCTCGAGCCGGCCCGCGGCAACGTAGGCGAGGTC
>VGEJ01000215.1 GCA_016869335.1 Alphaproteobacteria bacterium
GTGGCAGACTCCGCTTCGATCAATAACGACTCGCTTCGTCTTCGTTCGGCCGAGGTTCCTGTCAGTGGCGATCAGACGCTCTCCGCAAGGCAAGTCTGGTTGAAGACCGGATCGGATTGAGAACAACGTTTTGGAGTTTTGGCATGCTCTATGCGCGTCCGGGCACACTGGAAGAAGCGGTCCGCCTCTTGGCAGACACGAGGGGCAGCGCGTTCGCCATGGCCGGAGGCAGTGACCTCCTGGTCCGCATGAAGGGCGGAAATGTCGAGCCGGATCTGGTTGTCGATATCAAGGCAATCGCGGGACTTGGCGAGATCAAGCAGACAGGCGACGGCTTTCTGATCGGAGCCGCGGTTCCCTGCGTGGCAATGGGCGAGGCCGCAGCGCTGAAAACGGCCTGGCCGGGCGTGGTGGAGGCGGCCAGCCTGATCGGTTCCAGACAGATCCAGGGGCGTTGCACGATCGCCGGCAACCTGTGCAACGCCTCGCCCGCCGCCGACAGTGTGCCGGCGCTGGTCGCGGCCGCTGCAAAAGTGGTGGTCGCGGGCCCCAAGGGCAGGCGCACGATCGCCGTCGAGGACGTGCCGGTCGGTCCGGGCAAGACATCGCTCGCCCGAGGCGAGATCGTCGAGGCGATCCTGCTCGACAAGCGCCCGCAGCGTTCGGGCGATGCTTACCTTCGCTTCATTCCGCGCTCGGAGATGGATATCGCGGTTGTCGGCGCTGGCGTGAGCCTGACCCTCGATGCTAACGGGCGGATAGAATCGGCGCGCGTGGCGCTCGGCGCCGTGGCACCTACCGTGTTGCTGGTGACCGAGGCTGCGAAGGCGATCGTCGGCACGAAGCTGGACGCTGCCGCTCTGGAGGCCCTTGCCGGCGCGTGTTCGGCGGCCTGCAGGCCGATCGACGACAAGCGGGGCACGGTCGAGTTCAGGAAACAGGTCGCGGGCGTGCTCGCCAAACGCGCGGCAGGAATTGCCTATGAGCGGGCGGGAGCGAAGTGATGTCGGGCATAGCTGTTTCAACGACGATCAATGGTGACGCCGTCGAGTTCCTCTGCCAGGCCGAGGAAACCCTTCTCGACGTGCTGCGCGATCGCCTTGGGCTCACCGGGGCGAAGGAAGGCTGCGGCACAGGCGACTGCGGGGCCTGCAGCGTCATTGTCGACGGCAGGCTGGTGTGCGCGTGCCTGGTCCTGGGGGCGGAGGCCGAGGGCAGCAGCATTGAAACCATCGAAGGCATGGCGGATGGCGACAAGCTGCATCCCCTGCAGGAGAAGTTCCTCGAGCACGCCGCCCTGCAATGCGGCGTCTGCACGCCGGGCTTCCTGATGGCGGCGAAGGACCTACTGACGCGGAACCCCGACCCGACCGAGGAGGAAATCCGCTTCGGGCTCGCCGGCAACCTCTGCCGATGCACCGGCTACGACAAGATCGTGCGCGCCGTCCAGGATGCCGCCAGAGTGATGAAGGGAGCCTGATGATGGCCCACGACGCAAGCTATTCCGCTCACGACTTCAAGTCCGTCGGTACGCGCCCGGTTCGTCCTGACGGGATCGACAAGGTCACCGGACGCGCCCGCTACGGCGCCGACTTCAACATGCCGGGGCAGTTGGTCGGGCGCATCCTGAGAAGCCCGCACGCCCATGCGCGGATCAGGAAGATCGACACGTCGAAGGCGGAAAAGCTGAAGGGTGTGAAGGCCGTGCTCACTGCGGCCGACCTTCCCGATCTCACCGACGGCGACGTCGCCTTCCATGACATCCTCGACAACTGCATGGCGCGCGGGAGAGCGCTCTATGACGGCCACGCGGTGGCCGCGGTGGCTGCGATCGATGCGCGCACGGCGAGGGAGGCGCTCAAGCTCATCGCGGTCGACTATGAAGTGCTGCCCCACGTGACCGAGATCGACGAAGCGATCAAGTCTTCGGCACACGTGGTTCGCGAGCACGTTTCGACCGGCAGTGTCGATCCCGAGCTCAACATGCCGCCCAACACCACCAAGCGCAGCGAATTCGGCCACGGCGACATCGAGGCCGGCTTCAGGAAAGCCGAAGTCGTTGTCGAGGGCAGCTACAGGACCGAACAGGCGCACCAGGGCTATATCGAGCCGCACGCTTGCGTGGCGAGCGTCAACTCCGACGGGACCGGCGAGCTGTGGGTCTGCACCCAGGGTCATTTCGCTTTCCGCCACTTCTGTGCGCGGCTGCTCGGCATGGACGTGTCCAAGCTGCGAGTCACCTCTTCCGAGATTGGCGGCGGCTTCGGCGGCAAGACCCACGTCTGGATCGAGCCGGTCGCACTGGCGCTGTCGCGCAAGGCCGGCCGGCCGGTCAAGCTTGTGATGTCGCGGGAAGAAGTCTTCCGGGCTTCCGGACCGACCAGTGCCACGTCGATCGACGTCAAGATCGGCGCGACGAAAGACGGGAGAATCACCGCAGCCTCGGCGACCTTACGGTTTTCATGCGGTCCCTATGCCGGTTCGTGGGCGGAGCTCGGCGCCATGACCGCGTTTGCCTGCTACGATCTTGAAAACGTCAGGACGGTAGGCTTCGACGTGCTGGTCAACCGGCCGAAGACGGCCGCCTATCGCGCTCCTTCGGCGCCGATGGCCGCCTTCGCGGTGGAATCCGCCATTGACGACTTGGCTCGCAAGATCGGCATTGACGCCCTCGAATTGCGTATCAGGAATGCCGCCAAGGAAGGCACCAAATCATCGTACGGCCCCGTCTACGGTCCAATCGGCATCGGCCCGACCTTGGAGGCAGCGAAGAACCATCCGCACATGAAGGCTCCGCTTGGCAAGAACCAGGGCCGCGGCGTGGCCTGCGGCTTCTGGTTCAACTTCGGTGGCCAGACCTGCACCGATCTTAATATCGGTGCAGACGGCACCGTGACACTCGCGGTTGGCACCGTCGACGTCGGCGGCTCGCGTGCCTCCCTTTCGCTGGTGGCGGTGGAGGAACTCGGCATCCCCTATGGCCAGGTCAAGACCGTGGTCGCCGATACCGGAACGCTCGGATACAACGACACGACCGAAGGCAGCCGCGGCACGTTCTCGTCGTCGATGGCGGCGATCTTCGCCGTCCGGAACGCTATTCAGGTGTTGCGCGAGCGGGCTGCAAAAATGTGGGACATCCCGGTCGACGACGTCGTCTGGGAGGATGGTCACGCCAAGGCACGGGGAAAAGGACACGGCAATCTCCCTCGGCTTTCGCTCAAACAGATCGCGGAGGCGGCCGTGAATACGGGCGGACCGATTGCGGGCCACAGCGAGATTGTGGCCGATGGCGCCGGCGTCTCGTTCACTACCCATATCTGCGACATCGAGATCGATCCGGAGACGGGGGGCACGAAGGTGCTCCGCTACACCGTGATCCAGGACGCCGGCAAGGCGGTGCATCCCACCTACGTGGAGGGGCAGTACCAGGGCGCCGCCGCCCAAGGCATAGGTTGGGCCCTCAACGAGGAGTACGTCTACGGCAAGGACGGCCGCCTGCAGAACCCCGGTTTCCTCGACTACCGGATCCCGGTGTGCTCCGACTTGCCGATGATCGATACGGAGATTCTCGAGATCCCCAATCCCAATCACCCCTATGGCATCCGCGGGGTCGGCGAAACATCGATCGTGCCGCCGCTCGCGGCGGTCGCCAATGCGGTGTCGAACGCCGTCGGCGTGCGCATGACGCACATCCCGATGTCGCCCCCGCGCATACTCGCCGCGCTCGCGGCAGAACGGGTGGGTTGATGGTCGAGGTGAAGCTCTGGGGATCGCTTGGCGCATCCGCCGGTGGCACCGACAAGGTCGATATCGAGGCGAAGACGATCGGCGAGCTTCTCCGCAAACTGGCTGAACGATATCCCGGCGTTCAGCCCCACGTGACTCAAGGCATCGCCGTCTCCATCAATGGGGTCGTCTATCGCGACGACTGGTCGAAGGAGTTGCCGGAGGACACCGAGATCTTCTTGCTGCCGCGCCTCGCCGGAGGATAGGCGGAGACCGAAGCGGCTGTCAGGATGCGTCGCCGCGGTGAGCGGCTCGACGGCGAGCAGCGGAAACGGCCCGCGTCCCCGTCATAGGTGGACCGGCGGGCGACGCCCGGTCCAGGACTGGAGACGCTCGATGGCGGCGGCGGCGGTGAGCACCAGGCGATCGCCAAGGTGCCGGCCGACGATCTGCAGCCCGACCGGCAGGCCGGCGCTCGTGAAGCCGGCGGGGACGCTTGCCGCCGGCTGACCGGTGAGATTGGCGGGATAGAGACAGGGCGACCACGAATCATCCGCGACCGGGACGCCGTCGATCGATCCGGGGCCGTCGTGGTTGATGGCGAAAGCGCGGATCGGCGCGGTCGGCGTCAGGAGCAAATCGTAGCGCTCCATGAAACGCGCCATGGCGTTGGCGCCGGCCTTCCGCGCCGTGATCGCGTCAGTGAATTCCTCGGCCGTCCAGGTCCGGCGGAGCAGGCCGCGAAGCGGCGGCGAGAGATCGCTTTCGCGGCCGTTCGCCAGCTGGCGGAGGCCCCTCAGGTCGGTCTCCAGCGCGACGATTGCGCGGTCCGCTTCGATCAGGTCGCCGAAAGGCGACGCGGTCGCCTCGACCACGCATCCGAGATCGCATTCGAAACGGCGCACGGCGGCGGCCGTGATGTCGCGGACCTCCGCGTCGACGGGCGCGTCGGCCCATGTGACGCAGAAGGCGATCCGCAGGCCGCGCGGCAGATCCGCCCGCGCCGCCTCGATCCAGCCGACGCCCTCGTCGGGAATGGAATGCCGGTCGCGCGGGTCGG
>VGEJ01000216.1 GCA_016869335.1 Alphaproteobacteria bacterium
GATCCGGCGGCGGGGGCAGCAGAGTGGCTCAGCGCGCTCCGAGCGCGGCTAACCGAGCGCATTCGCGCGCCGCTGACGCCAGCGATCGGCGGCGTCGCGGCGGCGCTGATGATCGGCGATCAGGGCGCCGTGCCCGAGCCGGTGCTGGTCGCCATGCGCGACTCAGGGCTCGCGCATTTGCTCTCCATCTCGGGGCTGCACATGGCTCTGCTCGCAGCCACTCTGTTCTTTGCCGTGCGCGCGGGTCTGGCACTCGTTCCCTGGGTGGCTCTCCGCTTCCCGATCAAGAAATGGGCGGCCGCCGCGACCCTGCTCGGCGCTTTCGGCTACCTCCTCATCAGCGGAGCCCAGGTACCGACGCAGCGCGCATTCCTGATGACCGGTCTCGTGCTCCTCGCGGTGATGCTCGATCGGGTCGCGTTCTCGATGGCCCTGGTGGCGTGGGCGGCCGCCGCGGTGCTGCTCATCGCGCCTGAGAGCCTGCTCGGTGCCAGTTTCCAGATGTCGTTCGCCGCCGTGGTCTGCCTCATCGCCGCCTATGAGGGCCTGGGCGCGCGCCTCGCCCAATGGCACCGCGAGGCGCGCCTGCCGCGCCGCGCGGCGCTCTACCTCGCCGGCATCGCCTTGACCACGCTCATCGCCGGCACGGCGACCGCGCCCTATGCCGCCTTCCACTTCAACCGCGTGGCCGACTATGGCCTGGTCGCGAACCTGATCGCCGTGCCCATCACCTCGCTCTGGGTGATGCCCTGCGCGCTGGCCGCGTTCGCACTGCTGCCGTTCGGCGCGGAGGCGCTGGCGCTGGTGCCGATGGGCTGGGGCATTGCCGCGCTGCTGCGCTGTGCCGAGACGGTCGCCGGCTGGCCCGGCGCGGTGCTCGCGGTTCCGCCGATGCCGGGCTGGGCGCTGGTGACGCTCAGTCTCGGTGGGTTGTGGCTCTGCCTGTGGCGGCAGCGCTGGCGTCTGGCCGGCGCGCTTGCGGTGATCGTCGGCTGCGCCGGCATTGCCGTGAGCGATCCGCCCGACCTGATCATCACGGGCGATGCCAAGCTTGCGGCGGTGCGCGACGGAGCGGGGTGGCTACAGCTGTCGTCGCGGCGGATGTCGGGAATCGCGGCGGAAAGCCTGATCCAGCGCTTCGGCTACCGCGGCACGGCGCCCTGGCCCGGGCAGGGCGGCAGCGCAGACGCTCGCTGCGATGATCTCGGCTGCGTCTTCGACCTGGCCGGGCGCCGCGTCGCCCTCGTGTTCCGGCCGGAAGCATTGGCCGAGGACTGCGCGCGGGCCGACGTGCTGATCGCCGCGGTACCCGTTATCGCTCCGTGCCCGCGGCCGCACCCGGTGGTCGATCGCTTCGACCTGTGGCGCGAGGGGGCGCACGCCTTCTGGATCAGCGCCACAGGTCCGGTGCGAGTGGAAACCGTACGTGCCGCCCGCGGCGCGCGGCCTTGGGTGCGCCGACCCGAGCGTGCCGGGCGCGACGATCAGTAGCGTCGCAGGAGCCCGATCAGGCGGCCCTGAACCTTGACCCGGTCCGGCCCGAAGATTCGGGTCTCGTAGGTCGGATTGGCCGATTCGAGCGCCACCGAGTTGCCCTTGCGCCGGAGCCGCTTGAGGGTCACCTCCTCGTTGTCGATGAGAGCCACGACGATCGTGCCGCTCTCGGGCGCGTCCGTACGCTCGATGATGACGGTGTCGCCATCGAGGATGCCGGCCTCGACCATCGAGTCGCCGGCGACCTCCAGGGCGAAGTGCTCGCCCTTTCTGAGCATCGTGGCCGGTATCGTGATGGCGCTCGAGTGATCGCGCAGCGCCGCGATCGGCGTGCCCGCGGCGATCCGGCCCAAGAGCGGCAGCTTGACGGCGTCGGCGGGCGCCGCGACCGCTGCCCCGGTCAAGCCGAACCGGCCATGAATGACGCTGGGCGAGAACGCCGGGCGCGTCGCCGCCGCCTGCTCAGGCAGCCGGATCACCACGAGGGCGCGGGCGCGGTGGGGCAGGCGGCGGATGAAACCGCGCTCCTCCAGCGCCGTGATCAGCCGATGAATGCCCGACTTGGAGCGCAGCTTCAGCGCGTCCTTCATCTCGTCGAACGATGGTGATACCCCGGTCTCCTGCAGTCGACGGTTCACAAAGACGAGAAGTTCGTGCTGTCTGGCAGTCAACATCAGGCGAGGCCCCAGATCTAGAACAAAAGCAAAACCGACCCAAGTGTTCTAGTTTGGTTCCTCCGACGCGTCAAGCGTCTCGAGTCGGGCCGAGCGTGGCTCAGAAGCCGGTGGCACCGGGCTCGAAGGCGATGATGGAAACGGTGCTGCCGGCGGTGATCGCCGGGGCGAAGGGCGGGCGTACGACGAGACAGCCGGCCCGCGTGAGCGGCACCAGCATGCTAGAGTCCTGGACCTTGAATGGCGTCGCGGTCAGCCGCCCGTCCGGCGCGCGCGCGAGCTCGGAGCGCATGTAATCCTGGCGCCGATCATTGGCGGGCAGATCGCGCCCGAGCAGGGCCAGGCCCGTCAGCGGGCCGGCGTCGGCCAGGCCGAGGAGCCGGCGCACGGCCGGCACGACGAACACCAACGCGCACACGAGCGAGGAGACGGGATTGCCCGGCAGCCCAATAACGGGCGTGGCGCCGAGGCGCCCGAACATCAGTGGTTTGCCGGGCCGCATCGCGACCTGCCAGAAGTCGAGCGCGAGGCCGAGCCGTTTGAGCACGCCCTGGACCAGATCGTGGTCGCCGACCGATGCGCCACCCATCGTGATCAGAAGGTCCGCCCCGCCCACCTCCGTCACCATCGCGGCTAGCGCGTCGGGGTCGTCGGGCGCGATGCCGAGGTCGATCGCCTCAGCGCCGGTGGAGCGCAGGAGGGCGGCCATCGCCATCGTGTTGGAGCTGACGATCTGATGACACCCGACGGGATCGCCGGGCCGCACGATCTCATCCCCCGTCGCCAGCAGCGCGACCCGCGGCCGGCGGCGAACGCGAAGCCACGGCACGTTCATCGCCGCGGCGAGCCCGATGTGGCGCACGCCAAGGAACTGACCGGCCGCGAGGGCCACGTCGCCGGCGCGAAAGTCGAGTCCGGCCGCGCGTACGTGGCGTCCGGCGACCACGCTCGCGCGTACGATGACGGCATCGCCCTCGGCGTCGGTGTCCTCCTGGATGACGACGGCGTCGGCCCCCTTGGGCAGCGCGGCGCCGGTGAAGATGCGAACCGCGGTGCCGGCGACCATTTCGCCATCGAAGGCGTCACCCGCGGCAGAGCGCCCAATCGTCCTGAGCCGCGCCGGCACGGCCGCGACGTCGGCCGCGCGCACGGCGTAGCCGTCCATGGCCGAGACGGCATCCGGCGGATGGGTGAGCCGCGCTGCCACATCCTCGGCCAGCACGCGGCCCCACGCGACGGCGATCCCCACAATCTCCGGCGCCACCGGGGTTAGCGCCCCGACGATGCGCTCGCGCGCCTCAGCAACCGGCAGCAGATCTTTCATGGTGCCTCGAACGTTCCGGACTTGCCGCCCGATTTGAATGCCAGCCTGACTTCCTCGATGACCATGGCGCGATCGGCCGACTTGCACATGTCGTAGACGGTCAGCGCCGCCACCGCCGCGGCCGTGAGCGCCTCCATTTCCACGCCCGTACGGCCTGTGACGCGGCAGGTCGCCGTAATCTCCACGCTGCTGCGGGCGGTATCGCAGATCAGATCGAGCGCCACGGCGGTCACGGGCAGAGGATGGCACAGCGGGATGAGCTCGGCGGTCCGTTTGGCCGCCATGATGCCGGCGATGCGGGCGGCGCCCAGAACATCGCCCTTCTTGACCTCGCCCGCGACGATCAGCGCGAGCGTCTCGGGCCGCATGCGCACCCGCGCCACCGCCCGCGCGATCCGCTCGGTTTCCGCCTTGCTCGAGACGTCGACCATGCGGGCGTGGCCGGCGGCGTCGAGATGGGTGAGCTCAGCCATCGCTAGCCAGCGGCGACGGCTTCTGGCTCGGCGAGGAGCGCACGCGTCGCCGCCGCCACGTCGGCCTCGCGCATCAGCGCATCGCCGACCAGGAACGTGGTGATGCCGACGCGCTTGAGCCGCGCGAGATCGGCCGGGCTCCTGATTCCGCTCTCGCCGACGACGAGATGGGCACCCGGCAGCAACGGGGCGAGGCGCTCGCTCGTCGCGAGATCCACAGCCAGCGTCTTGAGATTGCGGTTGTTGATGCCGACCAGTCGGCTCTTGAGACAGGCGGCGCGAGCAAGCTCGGCCTCATCGTGCACTTCGATGAGCACGTCCATGCCGAGTTCCAAGGCGGCCACCTCGAGCTCGGCTGCGGCGCTATCGGCAAGCGCCGCCATGATGAGGAGGACGCAGTCCGCGCCGAGCGCCCGCGCCTCGACGACCTGGTAGGGGTCGAGCATGAAGTCCTTGCGCAGGACGGGCAAGCCTGTAGCGGCACGGGCTTGGCAGAGGTGCTCATCGGCGCCCTGGAAGTGCGTCTGGTCGGTCAGCACCGAGAGGCAGGCGGCGTCCGCCTTCTCGTAGGCGCACGCCAACTCGGCTGCGTCGAAGTCGCGGCGGATCAGCCCGTGGCTCGGCGATGCTCGCTTGATCTCGGCGATCAGTCCGTAGCGGTTCCGGTTACGGCAGGCACGCAGGGCCCGCTCGAACCCGCGCGGTGGTGGCGCCGCGCGCGCCGCCGCGGTGAGCGCGGCGAGGGGACGGCGCGTGCGTGCTACTGCGATGTGGGCGCGCTTGTCGGCGCAGATACGGGCGAGGATGTCGCTCATTGGGC
>VGEJ01000217.1 GCA_016869335.1 Alphaproteobacteria bacterium
GCCTGAAGGGCGCCCGGCCGGGGTCGCGACGCGTGCGCGCATAGTGACGCTGCCGCCATCGCGTGCTAAGCCTTCGCTGGCAGTGCAGTCGCCGCGAGCGCGGCGCGAAGACCGATCGGGGGAGGAATGACGGAGAGCGGAACCCCGCCCGCGGGCGATGGCACCCCGCCGCCGGCGCCGAGTCCGGCGGAGCCGCGAATCCTGCTCGCCGGCCAATACATCCGCGACCTCTCGTTCGAGAACCCCAATGCGCCGGGGAGCCTGCGTGTCGACGTCCAGCCACAGGTTCAGATCAGCGTCCAGGTCAACGCGGCGCAGCGGGCGCCCAATCTCTACGAGGCATCGCTCCAGATCAACGCCACGGCCAAGCGCGGCGAGGAGACCGTGTTCGTCGTCGAGCTGGTGTACGGCGGGTTGTTCAACTTCGAGAACATACCGGCCAACAGCCTGCAGGCGCTGTGCCTAATCGAGTGCCCCCGCCTGCTGTTCCCGTTCGCGCGCCGGATCGTGGCGGATGTGACGCGCGATGGCGGCTTCCCGCCGCTGCTGATGGAGCCGGTGGACTTCGCTCTGCTCTACCGCCGCCGCCTGGCCTCGGCGGCCGCGGCGGGACAGCCGTCGGCCAGCAGCTAGGGCATGAGCGAGCCCGCTCCGGCGGACGGCGGCAGCGCAGGTCAGGTGCCGCCGCGTCTTTCCATCCACGGGCAGTACATCAAACGGCTTTCGGTCACGACCCCCGGAGGCGTCCGCCGCGGCAGCCCCAAGGTGGGCCTCCGCCTCGACGTCGCGGTGAACCCGCTGGCGGCGCAGAGTGCCGAAGTCGTGCTTGCGGTCGAGCTCGACGCGCACCGAGAGGAGACGCGGCTCTGTCGCATCGCTCTGGTCTATGCAGGCGAGTTCCACCTCGAGAACGTGCCTGAAGACCTCACCGACATCGTCCTCAACGTTGAGTGCCCGCGTCACCTGTTCCCGTTCGTGCAGCGGCTGCTCGGCTATCTGACGGGGGACGCCGGCATCGTCCCGGTCAACCTCGCGCCGATCGACTTCGCCAAGCTCTACGAGCGCCGCCTCCGCCCGCCGGCATGACGGAGCTTCGCTCGGCGACGCTTGTCATCGCCTTCCTGCTGGCCGCCAGCCGCGCGAGCGCGGCGGACGGGCTGCCGCCGCTCGAGAGCTTCGTGCGCGACTTCGACACGATCGCCTTCGGCAGCGAGTTCGACGACCGCGAGTACGCGCGCGTACGCAAGTGGGCGGAACCCATCGTCATCGGTATAGAGGGCGAGGCCTCCGCGGCCTTCGAGAAACTGGTGACCGAGGTCGTGGTCGATTTGGCGGCCATCACCGGACATCCCATCACCCTCTACGCCGGCGCCTCGCCGAGCGCCAGATTGCTCTGATAGGCGATCACCGCCGCCGTTTCGGCGAGGTCGATGCGGGCCTCGTCATAGCCCGCCTCGAGCGCCGCGGCGCGCGCCGCACCGAGCGCCGGATTGCCGGTGCCCGACTTCCCCGCCTCCCCTTCGGTGTCGCGGAAGTCGAGGCGTTGCAGCGACTCGAACGGCACGCCGAAGAGATCGGCGATCTGGCCCGGCGCCATCACCACGGGTGCGCTGGGGGAAGTGAACGGATTGGCAACAACGGTGAGCTGGTTCGCCACGTTGAGGACTTGTGCGCCGGCCGCATCGACCCGCGCCTGATTCGTAGCAATCATGTGTAGTCGAACCGCCCCAAGCCTACGGTGACAGCGGTTACGTCCGGGTGAGTCGTGTCGCGCTCGTTTGTCACGCTCCACCGAGTCCGCGCGGTGATGACATTTGAGGCCGCACCCCGGCCGCCGAACCGGTCAAACGCGTCTACCTCGAGTTCCTTCGCCTCGCCCGGCCGGACCCGGTCAACGCCGGGGGATGGATGACCCACCCGATGCCGACGCAGATCGACATCGTCAGCCACGCCGGAACGACGCGCGAAACCGTCGCCCGCGTCCTGGCTCAGATGGTCGAGGCGGGCATCGTCGAGCGGCGGTCCAAGACGGTGTACATCCGTGACAAGGAGAGGCTCGATGCGCTTGCCGACGTGGTCAGTCCCGACAACGAAGAGGAGCTGTCGCGGTAGGACCGCTAGGCCCTCTGGCGCGCCGCTCGGTCCGTTGACGGGTGTCGGCAAACCCACTAGCGTGAGGATGCTGAAGTGAGCGCGGGCCGTGCGTTTGGGCCGTTGCGGGGGAGAACATGTGGGGGAGAGAATGATCACGCTGAGAAGCGGCGCAGTTGCGGCGGCGATCGTTCTCGGGTTGGTGTTGGCGGGCGCTGGTTTGAGTGGCGCGGCGCGTGCGCAGGGCACCATGGTCGGTCCCGAGGTGTGTGCCGAGTGCCACAAGGCCGAGGTCCAGGTGTGGGAGGGAACGGTCCACTTCAAGTCGTTCCGCGAACTCCACAAGTCGAAGGACCCGGACGCCAAGGCCATCGTCGAGGCGGCCGGCGGCGACAAGAATCCCAAGAAGAACGAGACCTGCACTCTCTGTCACTACGCGATGGTGGCGAAGAAGGAGGGTGACGAGGCGAAGGCCGTGTCGGGTCCGGCGTGCGAGAGCTGCCACGGTGCAGCATCCGAGTGGGTCAAGATCCACAACGACTACGGTGGTCCGGGGGTCAAGGCGGCCGACGAAACGCCCGAGCATAAGCAGCAGCGGATGCAGCAAGCGAGCGCGGCCGGCATGATCTGGCCGGCGCAGAAGTTCGACATCGCCATGAACTGCATGAATTGCCACGGCATGGCGCGCCCCGGACTCGACGCGGCGGTGCTGGCCAAGATGATGGACGCTGGCCATCCGATCAAACCGGAGTATGAGCTCGTCCAGTACTCGCAGGGCACGGTGCGGCATCGCTTCTATCCGCCCGACGTGACCAAGAACGCGGAGATGACACCGGCCGAGCTGGCGAACCTGTTTGTCGCCGGCCAGGCGGCGAAGCTGGTGTCGGCGGCCGCGGTCGTGGGCAAGAGCGACAACGCCAAGTACAAGGCGGCGCAGGAGCAGCGGCTCGCCGACGCCAAGGCGGCGCTCGGCAAGCTGGCGGCGCCCGAGGCCAAGGCGCTGATCGATGCCCCGACGGTCGAGAATGCGCGCAAGCTGGTCGACGCGATCGCGGGCAAGGATCTATCTGGCGAAGTCGGAGGCCTATTGCCGGCGGCCGGCACCTACAAGTAGCCGTCGCGCCCGGGGGGTCGCGGAGGCCGCATGCACCAGTCGATCCTGGTCTATCGGCGCTACCTCTATCTCAAGTGCTCGGTAGCGGTGGCGCTCGTGGCTTTGGTGGCGTACGCCGCGTACCGGCCCGCCGGCCCGGCCAACGGCAACACTTGGCTCGGCTACACCCTCGGCGTCATCAGCGCGGCGCTGATTCTCTGGCTCATGTGGTTCGGCGTCCGCAAGCGGATCTATGGACCGGGCCACGTGCGCCTCGAAGATTGGCTCTCGGCGCACGTCTATCTCGGGCTGGCTCTGATTGTCACGGCGTCACTCCACACCGGCTTCGAGTTCGGCTGGAACGTCCATACCTTGGCTTACGTATTGATGCTGCTGGTCATCGTGAGCGGCGTCTACGGCGTGCTCGCCTACATCCGCTACCCGCGCCAGATGACCGAGAACCGGCGGCAGGCGACGCTGACGGCGCTGATGGCCGAGATCGCCGAGGTCGACCGCGAGTGCCGCCAGGTGAGTATGGGCATCGGCGATGCGATCAACAGCGAGGTTCACAAGTCGAGCCAGAACACGCGAATCGGCGGCTCGATGTGGCGCCAGCTCGCCGGCGATGATCCGCAATGCGCGACCCGGGCAGCGTATGAGCGCGTGCGCACGTTGGCGCGCGCAGTGCCGGAGGATCAGAGCGAGGCGGCGCGCCAGCTCGTCAGCCTGCTCGGGAAGAAGCTCGAGTTCGTGCGCCGCGCGCGGCGCGATGTTCAGTACAAGGCGCTGATGGAGGTCTGGCTCTACTTCCACGTTCCGCTGGCGGTCGCTTTGCTGGCGGCGCTGGTTTCACACGTCGTCGCCGTGTTTTATTACTGGTAGGCCGCGGTGCGCGCCCGCGTCAGCTTCGTCTCGCGAACCGCGAAAGGCGGCATCGCCACTCGCGATCAGGACGTTGAGGCGGATGTCATCCGGTTCGGCCGCTCGACCGACAACGAGGTCTACCTCGCCGACCCGCGGGTGCCCCTGCATCTCGCGGTGTTGCACGAGCGGCCGAGCGGCACCGCGGTCGAGACGCCCGAGGGTCTGCGGCGCCTGACGACCCGCGTGCAGCCGCACGAGCGGCCAATGGAGCTGTTCATCGAGGCCATCGGCGCGGCCGATCTGCGCCACAACGGCGCGGTCAAGCGGAGTTGTCAGGTTGCGGTGGGCGACATCCTGGCGCTGGGCCCCTTCGACGTCACCTTGGTGGCGCCCCCGGAGGGTTGCACGGCAGCGTTCTCGGTCGAGATGGCGCGCCCCCTCGGCGACGATCTGCAGGCGCTGCAGGCGCGGAGCGTCACCACGGTCAGGGCGACGAGCACCAGCAAGCGGGCCTGGGCGTTCGGGTTGGGCGGCGTGGTGCTCCTCCTGTTCCTCGTCATTCCGGTGCTCGGCGCCGTCATCCCGGGCGTTCGCGAGGCGAGTCGCGGGTGGGCGGTTGCGACCGACACGGCGTGGCTGCCCGGGGCGCTGTCGCGTCCTCACCAGTTGTTCGGCGGCGACTGCGGCAACTGCCACGTGGCCGCCTTCACGCCGGTTCAAGACACCGCCTGTCGC
>VGEJ01000218.1 GCA_016869335.1 Alphaproteobacteria bacterium
GACGTCGCGGAGCACGAGGCGGTAGGCCGGATCGCCTTCCGCTCTCAAGGTCGCGGCGGAGAACGCGACATCGTTCGCGGTGATGGGGGTGCCGTCGTGCCAGCGTGCTTGGCCCCTTACGGTGAAGGCCACCGCCGAACGATCGGCGGCAAGATCAGCGCTCTCGGCCACCAGGCCGTACATCGCGTCGGGCTCGTCCTGGGCCCGCGTCATGAGCGATTCGAACGGCAGCCGTAGCGCCTGCGCGCCCATGCCGGCGAGCTTGATGCCCTTGAGGATGAAGGGATTGAGGTTGTCGAATGACCCCTCGTCCTGGAGGCGCACGGTGCCGCCCTTGGGCGCGCCAGGCTCGACATAGGCGAAATGGGTGAAGTCGGCGCCGTACTTGAGGTCGCCGAACGCCGACAGGCCGTGCCGCGGCTCCGCCGCAACGGCCACGGCAGCCAGGCATGCGGCGGTGGCGACAGCAGTGACGAGGGCGCGGCGGCCGGCCGCCTGTAGCGCCACGCTCTAGCCGCCCTTGAGCGCGGCCTCGCCGCGCTGCAGCGCCGCGTCCTTCACCGGGTCGATCCACCACGAGTCGAGCCCGACGCCATTCCTTGGTGTCACCGGCGGGCGGCCAAAGCGGTTCCAGTAGGCCACGCGGAAGGTGCGCAGGTGGTACTGCGGCACGACGTAGTGGTTCCACAGGAGAACGCGGTCGAGCGCCCGCGTCGCGGCGACGAGAGCGGCGCGGTCTGGGGCCTCGATGAGCGCATCGATCAGGGCATCGACCGCGGGGTTCTTGATGCCGGCGAGGTTGCGCCCGCCCGGCGTGTCGGCCGACATCGAGCCCCAGAAGTCGCGTTGTTCGTTGCCCGGGCTCTCCGATTGCCCGAACGATCCCACCACCATGTCGAACTCATAGTTATCGAGCCGGTTCTGGTATTGCGCGCTATCGACGGTACGGATCGTGCCCGAAATGCCAAGCCGTTCGAGGCTCCGCAGGAATGGCTGCACAACGCGTTCGAAGTCGGGCTGCACCAGGAGGAACTCGATCACGAGTGGCGCGCCATCCGGCCCGACCAACTTCCCGCCCTCCACCGTCCATCCGGCTTCGGCGAGCAGCTCCCTGGCGCGATGGAGGAGACGCCGATCGCTGCCCGAGCCATCGCTCACGGGCACGCTGAACTCGCGCGTGAACACGGCCGCGGGGATGTGGCCCCGCAGCGGCTCGAGGTAGGCGAGCTCGGCTGGGCCGGGCAGCCCGCGCGCCGCCAGCTCGGAGTTCGAGAAGTAGCTGTCGGTGCGCGTGTACTGGCCGTAGAACAGGTTCTTGTTCGCCCACTCGAAATCGAAGCCTTGGCCGATCGCTTCGCGCACCCGTGGGTCCTGGAACTTCGCCAGTCGGGTATTGAAGACGAACGCCTGCATCCCGGTCGGCAACTCGTGCGCGATGTTCTCCTTGATCATCAGGCCCTTGGCGAGCGCCGGCGTGTCGTAGCCCGTGGCCCAGCGCTTGGCCGAGTTCTCGATCCGGAAGTCGTACTGGTGCGCCTTGAACGCTTCGACCGCCGCCGTGTCGTCGCGATAGTAGTCGATCTGCACGAGGTCGAAGTTGTCGCGGCCGACGTTGACCGGGAGCGCCGCGCCCCAATAGTCCTTGACCCGCTCGTAGACGATCGAGCGGCCGGCATCGACGCTGGCCACGCGGTAAGGGCCGCTCCCGAGCGGGGGGGCGAGTGTCGTCTTCTCGAAATCGATGCCCTCGAAGTAGTGCTTCGGCAGCACGGCGAGCTGGCCCACGATATGCGGCAGTTCGCGATTGAGGCCGCCCGTGAAGGTGAACCGGACCGTGCGGTCATCGACCGGCTCGGCGCCGGCGACATTGGCATAGTAGGCGCGATAGAACGGGTGGCCCTTGGTCTTGAGGGTCTCGAAGCTGAAGATGACGTCGGCCACGGTGATGGGCCTGCCATCGTGCCAGCGCGCCTCGGGACGGAGTCGGAAGGCCACCCACGTATGGTCGCTCGGCACCGTAATCGACTCGGCGATCAGCCCGTACTGGCTCGAGGACTCGTCCTCGGGTGACAGCATCAAGGTCTCGAAGACACTGCCGATCTGGGCCGCCGCGGTGCCCTTGAGCGTGAATGGGTTGAGCGTGTCGAAGGTGCCGAGCGCATAGTGCCGGATCGTACCGCCCTTGGGTGCCTCGGGATCGACGTAAGCGAAGTGGGTAAAGTCGGGGCCGTATTTGAGCGCGCCGAGGAGCGAGGTGCCGTGGCTCTCGGTCACCGTCTGGGCGACGCCGGCGGGGGCGAACCCGATCAGGACGGCGAGGACAACAAGCGCTCTGAGGACCATGCGGATGTGAAGCCCAGGCGGGAGGCCCTAGCGCTGCTGCGCGCGGAGCCGCCGGGTCGCCTCGCCATCAAGTGTGAGATCGGGGCGGATCACCACGCCATAGTCCGCCAGCGCGGCTTCTCGGCTGAAATAGCCATCGATCACGTCGTCGAGGACCTGCTCGGCCTCGCGCTCGTAGGGATCGCCGAAGCCGCCACCGGCCGCCCCGACGCAGGCGAAGCGATCTCCCACCCTGGCCTGGCGGTAGGGGATCTTCGAGGCGAGATGCGTGGCGCTGCCCGCGCTCGTTGTCTGGATCAGGTCGGCCGTGAAGCCGTCCTTGCCGCCAGCGAAGCCCCACGGCGCGTAGAGGTGGCCGTCGCCCTCGACCGAGGCCCCACCTTCGCTCAGATACTCGACCTCCTTGATGATCGAGAGCCCGCCCCGCCAGCGCCCGGCGGCGCACGCGTTCTCGCGCAGCTCATAGCGGTTGACCTGCAGCGGCACGTGCGACTCGATGTCCTCGATCGGATTGTTGCGGGTGTTGGCGTAGAGCGTGTCCACGGCGTCCATGCCGTCCATGCCGTAGCGCCCGCCGTAGCTGCCCTCGAAGATCTCGATGTGGACCCAGTGCTGCTCGCCCTTGAGCCCGGTGAAGGCGATCGCCTTGAGGTTGCCGATGCCGGCGCTGACCTGTTTAGGCACCGCCGGGGCCAGGGCCCGCATCACGGTGTCGCTCACGACGTTGCCCGGCGTCGCCCGGGCGATGGTCGGTGCTGGGAAGATCGGGTTCGCCAGGCTTCCCTTCGGCGCCACGATCCTGATCGGCCGGGTGAGCCCCGAGTTCTGCGGGATATCGCCGTGGACCGCCGTATCGAGCAGGATCGAGCGGATGACCAGCCAGATCGCGACGTCGACCGTACCCTCGAGCGGCATGTTGATCGGCCGATCCGGCACCTGCGGCGCCGTTCCGGTGAGATCGACGGTCAGGCTGTCGCCGGCGACCGTGATGGTCACCTCGATGGCCAGGTTCTTGCGCGCGGGGTTCGGGTCGTCGCTGTAGCCATCCATATGGCCGGTCGCGCGGTAGATGCCGTCCGGGATCGCCGCGATCGCCTGGCGCATGAGCCGCTCGGAGTAGTCGAACAGGTCCTCACATGCCGCTTCAACGGTTTTCAGGCCGTAGCGCTCGGCGAGCTCGACGTAGCGCTGCGCCCCGATCCGGCAGGCCGCGATCTGTGCCTCCATGTCGCCCACCACCAGGTCGGAGACGCGCACGTTGTCACGCAGGATCTGCCACACCTGCTCGTTCTTGCGCCCCTCCTCGTAGACCTTGATCGACTTGAACTGGAGTCCCTCGGCATAGGCATCGACGGCATCGACGATGCCCACGCTGCCCGGGCTCAGCGAGCCGATGTCGAGGTGGTGCGCCGTGGTCACGGCGAAGCCCACGACGTCGCCGGCGACGAAAATGGGGACGCAGAAGCCGACGTCGGGGCCATGGCTCGCGCCCGCGTAGGCGTCGTTGTGCATGATCACATCGCCCGGGCGGATCTCCTGGCCGCGTTCCTTGAGCTGGCGCAGGATGCCGCGGACGTATCCCGGGATCGGACCCGACTGGAGCGGCGTGCTCTGTTTCGACTCGCAGATCTGACGCGCGTGACGGTCGAGCAGCGCGGCGCCGAAATCCTCAGACTCGCGGATGATCGAGGAGTAGGACATCCGCATCAGTTTGTAGCCCATCTCGATGGCGATGTTCTCGAGCGCGCCCTGGATCACGCTCCCCGTCACCGGATCGACTCGCGGCGCGAGGTTGCTGCGTCCGCCCGTTGTGTCCGTCATGCCGCTCACTCCTGCGCTCAAGCCGCCCGCCGCATGATCAGGTTACCGGCCGCATCCGCCGTTGCCGACCAACCGGGCGGGACGACCGTGGTCGAATCCCGCTGAAGGATGATGGCGGGCCCGGCGAGCGTGGCGTCGATGGGCAGACCGTCCCGACTGTAGACCGCGGTCTCATACTCGCCAAGCACGCCATCGACGCGAAAGACGCTCTTGCGTGCGCCGCGCCGGGCCTCGGCGAGCGATCGCCCCCGCGGCGCAGGCGGCCGGCCGATCTTGGACATGAGGCCGACGCCGATGACTCGAATGTTGACCAGCTCGATCGGGCTCTTCTCGAAGTGGTGTCCGTATTCGGCCGCGTGTAGATCATGAAACGCGCGCCACATGGTGGCCAACATCGGATCGGTGACCTGACCGCACGGGATCGGCACGCGGAGTTCGTAGCCCTGGCCGACGTAGCGCAGATCACCGAAGCGGTTGATCGTGACATCGCTCAGCGCGATGCCATCGAGGGCATACTGCTGTCGCAGTTGCGCTTCCATCGCGGCGAAGTCGCGGTTGAGCTTGTCGAGATCGAGGCCGGTGGACACTTGAAACTCGGTCTTGACCTC
>VGEJ01000219.1 GCA_016869335.1 Alphaproteobacteria bacterium
GGGCGGGGGCGGCCCACGCCGATCGGGTCGAGCGCCTGCTCGCCCACCTCCGGGCGCCGCGCGTCGCCGCGGCCGGCGTCGCCCTCGACCGCCCACGGCTGATGGGCATCGTCAACCTCACCCCGGACAGCTTCTTCGACGGCGGGCGCTACGCCGAGCCGCGCGCTGCCATCGCCCACGCCCGCGCGCTCATCGCCGCCGGTGCCGATTTCATCGACCTCGGCGGCGAATCGACGCGACCCGGTGCGCTGCCCGTGGCCGAAGCGGATGAGCGCGCCCGCCTCGCGCCAGTGATCGAGGCCCTACGCGATGCCGGCACGGTGCTTTCCGTCGATACGCGCAAGGCCGCAATCATGGCCGCGGCACTCGCCGCCGGCGCGCACGTGATCAACGATACCAGTGCGCTGACCCACGATCCGGCGAGCCTCGCGCTCGCGGCCCGCGCCGGCGTCGGGGTGGTGCTCATGCACAGTCTCGGCGATCCCCGCACGATGCAGGACGATCCGCGCTATGATGATGTCCTGCTCGATGTCTTCGACTACCTCGAGGCGCGCATCGCCGTGTGCACCGCAGCAGGGCTGCCGCGCGAACGGCTGATCGTCGATCCGGGCATCGGCTTCGGCAAGACGTTCGCCCACAACCTCGCTCTGCTGCGCGGGTTGGCGCTGTTCCACGGCCTCGGCTGCCCGATACTGCTCGGTGCCTCGCGCAAGAGCTTCCTCGGGCGGCTCGATCGCGGCGCGCCGGCGGCCGAGCGGACGCCAGGATCGCTGGCGGCGGCGCTATGGGCGGCGAGCCAGGGAGTGCAGATACTGCGCGTCCACGATGTCGCCGAGACCCGCCAGGCGCTCAGCGTGTGGACGGCGATAGCGGCTGCGCAATAGTATCCGGCGCAAGGAGGCCCCACCATGGCTCGCCACCTGTTCGGCACCGACGGCATTCGTGGCACCGCCAATCAGGAGCCGATGACCGCCGAGATCGCCATGCGCGTGGGCGAGGCCTCAGGCTACCTGTTCGGCCGCGGCACACACCGCCACCGGGCGGTCATTGGCAAGGACACGCGGCTCTCGGGCTACATGATCGAGCCGGCGCTGACCGCCGGCTTCATCGCCGCCGGCATGGACGTGATCCTGATCGGGCCGATGCCGACGCCGGCGGTGGCGATGCTCACCCGCAGCCTCCGTGCCGATCTCGGGGTCATGATCTCGGCCTCGCACAATCCATATCACGACAACGGCATCAAGCTGTTCGGAGCGGATGGCTACAAGCTCTCGGACGAGGCCGAACGCCAGATCGAGCGCCACGTCGAGGCGCCCGAGAGCGCCTTCCGCGCCGCCCCGGCTAAGCTCGGCAAGGCCCAGCGGCTGGCTGACGCCCAGGGGCGCTATATCGAGTTCGCCAAGAGCACGTTCCCGCGCCACCTGCGGCTCGAGGGCCTGAAGATCGTCATCGATTGCGCCAACGGCGCCGCCTACCGCGTCGCCCCGACCGTGCTGTGGGAGCTCGGCGCCGAGGTGGTGCCAATCGGCGTGACGCCCGACGGCACCAATATCAACGAACGCTGCGGTTCGACCCACCCGGAGGCGCTGCAGGCGCAAGTGATGGCCCACGGCGCAGACCTCGGCATCGCGCTCGATGGCGACGCCGACCGCGTGGTCATCGTCGATGAGCATGGCGCGGTCGTCAACGGCGACCAGATCCTGGCGTTGGTCGCGTCCTACTGGAAGGCGGCCAATACCCTGCGCGGCGGCGGCGTCGCCGGCACGGTGATGTCCAACCTCGGTCTCGAGCGCTATCTCGACGGCCTCGGATTGGCGCTGCACCGCACCGCGGTCGGCGACCGCTACGTGGTCGAGCACATGCGCCGCCACGGGTTGAACCTCGGCGGCGAGCAGTCGGGTCACATCATTCTCAGCGATTTCGCGACGACGGGCGATGGTCTCATCGCCGCGCTGCAGTGTCTCGCCGTGTTCGTCGTGGGTCAGCGTCCGGTGAGCGCCATGAGCCAAGCATTCGAGCCGGTGCCGCAGACGCTGCGCAATGTCCGGCTCAACGGCGCGGCGCGCGTGGCCCTCGCGCACGAGGGGGTGCGGGCGGCGATCGCGCGCGGTGAAGGCCGGCTCGCCGAGCGCGGCCGGCTGCTCGTGCGCCCTTCGGGAACCGAGCCCGTGGTGCGGGTCATGGCCGAGGGGGACGACGAGACCCTGATCGGCGAGGTGGTCGAGGACATCGTCGGCGCCCTCGGGCGCGCCACGGCCTGAAAGCGAGAGGCGGGCGGGGGATGGTGGGGTTGCGCGGACGCGTCCTGATCGTCGCCGGCTCCGATTCGGGCGGCGGCGCCGGCATCCAGGCCGACATCAAGACCGCCACCGCGCTCGGCGCCTATGCGGCCACCGCGATCACGGCGCTGACCGCGCAGGACACCACGGGCGTTCACGGCATCCATGCCGTCCCTGCCGAGTTCGTCGCTCGGCAGATGCGCGTGGTGCTCGCCGACATCGGCGCCGACTACATCAAGACCGGCATGCTGCACGACGCCGCGATCATCACCGCGGTCGCCGATGTGATCGAGCGCGAGGGCGCCGGCATCCCGCTGGTGGTCGATCCCGTCATCGTCGCCAAGGGCGGCGCCGCTCTGCTCGATCCGGCCGCGAGCCAGGCGCTCAAGGCGCGGCTCATCCTGCGCGCCGACGTGATCACGCCGAACGTCCCGGAGGCGGAGTTCCTCACTGGCATGACCATCGCGACGCTCGCCGACATGCGCGATGTCGCGGCCATGCTCCTGACGCTCGGGCCGCGCGCGGTGCTGCTCAAGGGCGGCCATCTCCGCGGCGACAAGGTGCGCGACGTGCTCGCGACCGAGGACGGCATGGTGGTGTTCCGCGCCCCACGCATCGACACGCGCGACACCCACGGCACCGGCTGCACGCTCGCCTCGGCCATTGCGGTCGGGCTCGCGCAGGGGCTCGGACTGCGCGATGCGGTGCGGCGGGCGCGCCGCTATGTGCGCCGGGCGATCCGCACCGCACCGGGCCTCGGCCGCGGCCACGGCCCGCTCAACCACGCCCACACCGTCCGCCGCTTCGACGGCCGCGGCCAGTCCTGCAAGCCGGAGCCATGATTGCGGCGGTTGTCTGACTACGTCGAGTTCAGAAGGATATTGTCTTGGAAGAGGACATGGAGATGGTCCGGGGGTGGGAGGTCGGTGAGCTGTCTCGATGGCAGTCGACAAGGATCAGGATTAGGGGAAGCGTTGGGCATAGGCGTTGCAGACCCGCTGGATCATTGACTGATAGTTCAGTGGATCTCCGACCGGAGGATTCGGTGGGCTTGGCGATGCCTGAGTGGGCTTGTGTATTGCCGCATAGGCCGCAGCGTTCGGGTGAGGCGCGAGGTTGTCATGTTCGATTGCGACCGCCCCCAGCGCCTCCAGACCCGGAGCGTCCGAAACAGAGTTTCTCAGGTGGATCGATCGGAAGTCATCAATGATGTTCCTCGCCAGTTGGCGCGCCGACGTGCGTGCGTTTCCATGAACGGTGATGTCGTCAGGTTTTCGGAGCGGTGAATAGAATCGCTCGGCGCTGTTCACGACGAGAAATGCGGCCGCAACGGTTCTCGGAACATATTGATGTGCGTATCCATGGAAGGAATTGAAATCGCGCAACCGGTTCAGGCGGGCCTTGCCATGCTCAGTGAATACCGACTTGAGCTCTATCGCGATCTAGATGATAACCGGGGGAGCGAAACCGATCGATGTACATCCAGGATCAATCCGTTTCGGTGGTATCGGCATTCCTGCACACGTGCCCACCGCAATGTCGATTACCCAATCGGCGTGGCCGACCTGCTGATGATGCCGTAACTTCGCTACGATCTCGCCGGATGCAGCCCGCCGCGCGAGGATGGGACATTGCGCGACCAGATCGCGGAGGATGATTAGCGACTGAAAGTCGCTGTGTCTTGACGTTCGCGGGTGGTAGCCACCACTCGCGAGGTGGGCCACCAGCTCATCCAACATCGCCATGGTCGCCTACTCGGCGGCCGCGGCCGGAAAAACAACGTGGGATTTCGGGGCCGATCTGTCCACTTTTACGATGGCGCCCAGGCGCTCAGATTGGAGCCGCGTGGCCATCATCTCAACGTAACTGGGCTCGATTTCAACGTTGATGCTATTCCGTCCGGTTTCGAGGGCCGCGAGCGCGGTGGTCCCTGTCCCCGCGAAGGGATCAACAATCATGTCCCCCGCAAAACTGAACATCCTTATCAGCCTGCGGGGAATTTCCAGCGGGAAGGGCGCCGGATGGTCCCGGCGCAGTTGGCCGGTAACGTCCGTCCAAACCGGGCAGAACCATCTCGCGTAGTCATCCGTCGCGATAAACGACCGCTCTTCCATTTCGGGCGTCGGCTTGCGATATCCGCCCGGTTGCGGAAAAACAGGATGTGCTCCATGTCGTTTTTGACGACGCCGTTCGGGAGGTTGGGCTTGCCGAGGAAGCGACTCGACCGGGACGCTTCCAATCTGATGTTGGCGACCTTGAGCCAGCGGATCGGCGTCAGACAGTCGAAGCCGAGTCGCCTTGTACGCACCTGTAGATCCGCCGAAAGCGGCAAGACATAGTGCCGCCCACCTTGGCGACGCGAGACACAGATATCACCCACGACACAGGCTATCCGACCGCCAGGAACGAGCGCGCGAAGGCATTCGGTCCAGACCGCATCCAGCTCGCCAAGGAACTTTTCGTATGTAGCGATGTTACCGAGCTGGATCG
>VGEJ01000220.1 GCA_016869335.1 Alphaproteobacteria bacterium
TCCCGTGCAAGGAGCAGCCTGATGGCAGTTGATTGGACACCGCTCATCCAGGCCGCGCTCGGCGCCCGCCAAGGTGCCTACGCCCCCTACTCGAAGTTCCTCGTCGGCGCCGCCCTGCTCTCCGACGACGACGATCTGTACACCGGCTGCAACGTCGAGAACGCCTCCTACGGGCTGACCGTTTGCGCCGAGCGGGTTGCCTTCTTCCGCGCCGTGGCCAGCGGCGATCGCCACTTCGTCGCCCTCGTCGTCGCCAGCGACACCTCGCCGCCAGCCTTGCCGTGCGGCGCCTGCCGCCAGGTCCTCCGCGAGCTCGCCCCCGACCTGCCCATCCGCGCCGTCAATGCCAGCGGCGACTGCGTCGAAACCACGCTCTCGCGCCTACTGCCCGACTCCTTCGGCCCCGACACCTTGATTGCGAGCCATACCGCAACGGTCTAGTATCCGTCGTGTCAACCTGGAAGGGTGGGGACAGCAACACGTGGGCCTTTTGAGAGTCCTCTGCGCACGCGGCGATGTCAAAGTCGAGTGGGACACCGATCGCGCGGACGCTGTCGCCGAAGCCGAACGTATCTTCCAGGAACACGCCGCCCGCGGCTATGCAGCCTTCAAGGTCGATAGTAGCGTCGACACCGCCACCCGCATCGACCAATTCGACCCGGCCGCGCGCGAGGTCATCCAGGTTCCCCGCATAGTCGGCGGCTAGGCGACCGAGCGTGCTCACCGCCGTCAGTTCGCGCCTACGCTACATCGTTCGCGGCTGGCGCGGACACCCGAGTGGCTACGAGCTCTGGACCGAGTGCGGCGACGGTGTCCCCCGCGAGATCGTCCCGGTCGACGACGAGGCCAACCGCCGCGCTGACCAGATGCTCCGCGATGAGCTAGGTCCCCAATACACCTTGCCCACAAGGCAAGGGTACCTGAACCTCCCCTCAACCCTCTTCCGGAATACCAACTACCGGCTCCGGATGCGCCGCCCAATCGAGGTCTACAAGAACGGCCGCCGCCAGCCCTGGCGCCTCTGCATCGTCTCCATCGAACGCGTCCCATCCGCCGACGAGCTCTTGATGAAGTACCTCTGGCTCCGCGCCAACGAGGAGTACGTTCTCACCACCGGCAACCTGGTCCGTTAGCAGGTCCGATTGGCTGAGCGCGCGGCAAGCACGTCGCCCAGTCGAATCGGCAGCAGAAACATTGACCCTGCGATCGTGGTAACGGCGCCGCGAATGGCGCCGTTACCACGATCGCCCTTACTGGATCTCTACGACCGCCCCAGCCTCTTCCAGCTTCTTCTTGGCCGACTCCGCCTCGTCCTTGTTCACGCCTTCCTTGACGTTCTTCGGCGCTGCCTCCACGAAGTCCTTGGCCTCCTTCAGGCCAAGCGCCGTCAGCTCCCGGACGACCTTGATCACGTTGATCTTGTTCGGCCCGGTCTCCTTCAGCACAACCGTGAACTCGGTCTGCTCCTCCACAGGAGCCGCCGCCGCCGCGGCACCACCGCCGCCACCTGCAGCCGGAGCCGCGGCAGCCGCCACCGGCACCGCCGCCGAGACGCCCCACGCCTCCTGCAGCGCCTTCGATAGCTCAGAGATTTCGAGCACGTTCAGGGTGTTCAGCTGGTCGATGATCGCCTGGACCTTCTCACTCGCCATGGGAGTCTCCTTACGCCGATTGTTTGGAAAGCTGGGCAGCGCGCGCGTCGAGCGTCGCCGCCAGTGTCGAAAGCGCCCCGTTCAGCAGACCGACGAACCCCGCCAGCGGACCCTGGATGGTCCCTGCCAGCGTCGCCTGAAGCACGGGCTTCGGCTCTAGGCCGGCCAACTGGCCCACCTGTGCCGCGTCCAACGAGCGGCTGCCTAGCAGCCCCCCTTTGATCGTCAGGATGCGGCTTGTCCGCGCGAAATCGCCCAGCAGCCGCGCGGCGGCCCCGATGTCGTCGCTAGCAAAGGCGATGGCCGTCGGGCCCTCCAGGTGCGAGTCCAGCCCCGTGATCCCGGCCCTGTTCGCGGCGATGCGGGTCAGAGTGTTCTTGACGACCCGCAGCTCGACCTTGGCTGGCCGCAGCTGGCTGCGCAGCCGCCCGATCTGCGTGACGTCGAGCCCGCGGTAATCCGCCAGGATGACCGCCTCGGCGTCCTTGAGTCGACGCTCGATCTCGTCGATCTCGGCGCTCTTGCGTGGTGTTGGCATGGGCGTCCTTGGCCACACATGACGCCGGCGGTCCACGCTGGATCGACGGTGAGGGCTACCTCGGCGGGGAATTAAGCACCCCGAAGGGTGCTCCCGCTGTCATCGGATGGCGATCGAAAGTGTAGAGCACCGACCACTTCGCACGCCAACCTTGGCGTCTGCGGCTCGTCGGGATCGGCGAGAGGGCAAGCCTCTCGCCGATCCCGCGGGGGCGCGGAGGAACCGCCGGCGGGCTGCAGCGCTTCGAACATCGGGCGCAACCCGATGGCCCGGAGGTCGCACGGCTTCGAACCCTCCTGGGCGGCACTGCGTCCATGGCGGGCAGTCGTACCGCTAGTTGCTGGTGGTCGCCGCGGCCAGTGCTGGCAGCACGTCCAGCGACACCCCAGGCCCCATCGTCGCGCACACCGTGATGGAGCGCACGTAGTTACCCTTCGCACCGCTCGGCTTCGCCTTCTGCACTGCATCCAGCAGCGCATTCAGATTCTCCGTCAGCGCCTTCGTCTCAAAGCTCGCCTTGCCGATCGGCACGTGCATCAGGTTCGTCCGATCGAGCCGGAACTCCACGCGCCCCTTGCGCGCCTCACCGACCGCCCGGCCGATGTCCTGCGGCTGCACCACCGTCCCCGACTTCGGGTTTGGCATCAGCCCGCGGCGCCCCAGGATCTTTCCAAGCCGCCCAACGCGGCCCATCATGTCAGGCGTCGCGATCGCAACGTCGAAGTCCAGGAACCCACCCTCAATCTGCTTGATCAGGTCGTCCCCGCCAACCACGTCCGCGCCTACCTCCTCGGCCCGGCCAACCGCCTCACCCTGCGCGAACACGAGCACGCGCACCATCTTGCCGAGGCCGTGCGGCAGCGATGCCACACCGCGCACCTGCTGGTCCGCATGGCGCGAGTCGACGCCCATGCGCAGGTGCGCCTCGATCGTCCCGTCGAAGTTCGTGTATGACGTCTTCTTGGCTAGCTCGACGCCCTCGTCGACACCGTACAGCTTCGTCGAGTCGACCTGTTTTGCCGCCTCGATGTACTTCTTCCCGTGCCTGGTTGTCATGTGATTGCAATCCCCATCGATCGCGCAGTCCCCGCGATCATCTTCTCAGCGCCTTCGACGTCGATCGCGTTGAGGTCCTTCATCTTCGCGGTCGCGATCTCCCGCAACTTGCCCCGCGTGATCGTCCCCACCGATCCCTTGTTCGGCGTGCCCGACCCCTTCTCGACACCAGCCGCCTTGCGAAGCAAATCCGCCGCCGGCGGCGTCTTCGTCACGAACTGGAAGGAACGATCCTCGAAGACCGTGATCTCCACGGGCACAATCGAGCCGGCCTGGCTGGCCGTCTTCTCGTTGTACTCCTTGACGAACGCCATGATGTTGATGCCGTGCTGGCCCAGCGCCGGGCCGACCGGCGGCGCCGGCGTCGCCTTTCCCGCCTGTATCTGCAGCTTGACGACTGCCCTGATTTTCTTCGCCATCTAGAGCTTCTCAACCTGTAGGAAATCGAGCTCGATTGGAGTCTCCCGCCCAAAGAAGGAAACCATTACGCGGATCTTCCCCTTCTCTTGCAGGATGTCGTCGACCACTCCGATGAAGTCGGCGAACGGCCCGTCGATGATGCGCACGCTCTGCCCCTTCGCGAACTGAATCTTGACCTTCGGAGCCTCGGCGGTCATCTGCTTAAGGATCTTCTTGACCTCGCTCTCGTCGAGCGGGATCGGCTTTGTCCCGGAGCCCACGAACCCGGTCACGCCAGGCGTGTTCCGGACGACGTACCAGGACTGGTCATCGAGCTTCATGTCCACCAGCACGTAGCCGGGGAATACTTTCCGCTGCACTGTTCGCCGCTGGCCGTCCTTGACCTCAACCTCGCCTTCCATCGGGATCACCACCTGGAAGATCCGATCCGTCACGTCCATCGTCGAAATGCGGTGTTCGAGGTTCGTCTTGACCTTGTTCTCATACCCAGAGTAGGTGTGGATGACGTACCACTTCCGGTCGGGGTCACCCGAATTGATGATGACCTCTTGCGGCGGCAGGTCGTCAGATGGCTCGTCAGCGCGTGCCCTCGCCGAAGGTTTGGCAGTACTGAGACGCGGCATAGCTCCCCTAAACCCGACCTAGCAGGTACTTGAACAGCTCGCTGAACAGCAAATCGACGCCGCCGAGGAGGACGCCGACTGCCAGTGACGCGACGCACACAATTACCGTCAGGTTCGTCGCCTGCTCCCGTGTCGGCCAGACGACCTTGCGCAGCTCCGACCGCGTATCCCGGATGAAGCGGCGCGGGCCGCTCTCCTGGTCGGTCGCGACGCGTTGAATCGTACCCACGCCGGGCACGCGCGACAAACGGGACTGCGGCGGTGGCGCCTGATCGCGGCGCCGATACTTGGTGGCCATCGCGGCTCCTACCGGCCTTGGAAAGCGGCTAACCTAAAAAACCGCGGCGCCCCCGCAGGGCAACCGCGTAGGGAAATAGTAGTGACCGCCACGAGTGATTGTCAAGCACGGCAGCGCTCCGTGAACCGCCCCGGGTTTGATGGAGGCTCGTTTCATTGGGAAGCCGCTGGCCGGGGGG
>VGEJ01000221.1 GCA_016869335.1 Alphaproteobacteria bacterium
AACACCGCGACCAGCGCCGCGGGCAGGAGGCGCGCCGCCTTGCACAGCTGGACGGCGCCGGCGGCGAGGGTTTGGGGCACATCGCTCACCACGGCGAAGGGGCCGCGGAGCGGGTTCTCCAGATCGCGCGTCGGATCGGCGAGCGCATGGATCAGGGTGGGGTCGAGCCGCTCGGGGAGGGCCACCGCGACGGCCTCCTCGCCGGTCTCGCGCAGGTGCAGGGCCCGCGCCCGCCTGGCCGTCAGCACCAGACGCGCGGGCGTGCCCATGAGGGCATGGAGCCGTTCGGCCGCCTCGGGTTCAGCCGCCTCGGCGGCGGCCACGATGGCCGCCACCGTGCCGTCCGCCAGAACGACCGGCAGGCCGCGGCGCAGCTCGGCGACGGCGCGCGCGCGCCCTCCGCCCGCGACCGGGCCTAGTCCCGCGAAGGGTGGGGCCATGTTGCTGCTATTATACGCACGCCATCTCTCCAACCGCGAGCGGACGAGGACGCCATGAGCGAGACGCCCGAGGCTGCGCCTCCAGCCTCCGAGCCGGCGCTGGAGCCCGGCATCCACGCCGACCTCGGCGGGGCGATGGCATATGGCGACTATCTGTGCCTGGACCGGCTGCTCGCGGCGCAGGAGCCGGTCAGCGCGAGCCACGATGAGCTCCTGTTCATCGTCCTGCACCAGGCGACCGAGCTGTGGTTCAAGGTCATGCTGCACGAGCTCGACGCCGCACGGGCGAGCCTCGCCGCGGATGCCCCGCAGCCGGCCTTCAAGATGCTGTCGCGGGTTGCGCGCATCCAGTCGCAGCTCATTCAGTCGCAGCTCATTCAGTCGTGGGACGTGCTCTCGACGCTGACGCCCGCCGACTATCTCGCCTTTCGCGACCGTCTGGGGCAGGCCTCGGGACTGCAGTCCCACCAGTACCGCCTCGTCGAGTTCGCGATGGGCAACAAGCAGGTCGCGATCCTGCGTCTGTTCGCGCACGCGCCGCAGGTTCCAGGCCGGGCTGTCGGCTGCGCTCGCCCGACCGAGCCTCTATGACGAAGCGCTGCGGCTCCTGGCCCGCCGCGGCTTCGCGATCGATCCCAGCCGCACCGCCCGCGACTGGTCGCAGCCCTACGAGCCGCACCCCTCCGTCAAGGCAGCCTGGCGCGCCATCTACAGCGCCACGCGCGAGCACTGGCAACACTACGAGCTGGCCGATGTCGAGGACTGCTTCCAGCAGTGGCGTTTCCGCCACCTGACGACGGTCGAGCGGATCATCGGCCGGCGCCGCGGCACCGGCGGCTCCTCGGGCGTGGCCTACCTGAGGAATGCGTTGGACCGGCGCTTCTTCCCCGAACTATGGTCGGTGCGCGCCAACCTCTGACCCGACGGACAGGCCATGCGCTATCGCTCCTACGACCAGGCCGGGCTCGACGCCCAATACAACCTTCGGCAGCGCCACCCCGAGTTCGAAACCTACTTCCGGGCCTGGGACGAGAGCAGCGCCGCGGCGCGCCAGGCGCTCCGTTGCGCGCTCGACGTCCGCTACGGGCGCGCGCCGAAGGAGACCCTCGACTATTTCCCCGCCGCGCGCCCAGACGCGCCTCTCCATATTTTCATCCACGGCGGCTACTGGCAGAACCTCGACAAGAAGGACTTCAGCTACCTCGCGCCCCCGTTCGTCGCCGCCGGTGCCGCGGTCGCGATCGTCAATTACGACCTCGCGCCATCCGTCACGGTCGCCGAGATCGTCCGCCAGAACCGCGCCGCCCTCGCCTGGCTGTGGCGCCACGCGGCCGAACGCGAGTTCGATCGCGATCGCATCGTGGTCTCGGGGCACTCCGCCGGCGGCCACCTCGCGGCGATGCTGGCCGCGACCCGCTGGCCGGCGTTCGACCCCGGCCTGCCGCAGCAGCCGGTCCACGGCATCTGCGCGGTGAGCGGCATCTATGATCTCGAGCCGATCCGGCTCTCCTACCAGAACGCGGTGCTCGCGCTCGATGACGCTGCCGTGGCGCTGAACAGCCCGCTCCACCATCCGCCAGCGGGCCGGCTGGCGCTGGTCCTCGCGGTCGGCGCCGAGGAGACCGATGAGTTTCTGCGTCAGACCAATACCTACGCCGGCGAGTGCGCGCGGCACGGCGTGGTGGCGGAGCGGCTGACGGTACCCGCCCGCAATCACTTCACCGTGATAGACGACATGACCGACACGCGGAGCCCACTCCACCGTGCGGTCCTGCGGCTCCTCGGACTCGGCTGAGACGCGCTTGCGCGCCACCTGGCGGCGCCTCATGTTCTATCGCAGTTCGTGAAAGCGGCGGTGCCGACGCGATGAACCAGAGAGCAGTGAAGCGCGTCCTTCTGGTGGACGATGACGAGCCGCTGCGCGCTTCGCTGCGTGAGCAACTCGAACTCACCGAGGGGTTCGTGGCCGGCGAAGCGGCGACCGGCGGCGAGGCACTGGCCCAGGTCGCGGCCGCGCCCTATGACCTCGTTCTGCTCGACATCGGCTTGCCCGACCTCGACGGGCGCGAGGTCTACCGCCTGATGCGCCGCAACGGCGTCCGCGTGCCGATCATCATGCTGACCGCGGCGCAGACCGATGCCGACATCATCCTCGGCCTCGAGTCGGGCGCCAACGATTACATCACCAAGCCATTCCGCTTCAGCGTGCTGCTGGCGCGCGTGCGCGCCCAATTGCGCCAGCACGAGCAGAGCGAGGATGCGGTGTTCAGCATCGGCCGGTTCACGTTCCGGCCCGGCGCCAAGCTCCTGCTCGACGAGGCGACGAACGGCAAGATCCGGCTGACCGAGAAGGAAACCGCCATTCTCAAATACCTGTACCGCGCCGGCGGCCGGGTGATCTCGCGCGAGGTCCTGCTTTCCGAGGTGTGGGGGTACAACGCCGGGGTGACGACCCACACCCTGGAGACCCACGTCTACCGCCTGCGCCAGAAGATCGAGAAGGATCCGGCCAACGCCGAGCTTCTGCTGACGGAAACCGGAGGCTACCGGCTCAGTCCCTAGCGCGCGTGCGACCGGCTGCGACTGCCCTTAACTTGCCGTTGTCACCTTCGTGGCCATATGGTGATGGCGGCCCGAACGCCTGACGGCTAGGTTTCGGGCGGCCGGTGTGGGGGCGGGGGTTGGCGGCGGACAGCGACTTCTTCGTGCGTTTTTGGGGCGTGCGCGGCAGCATCGCGTGCCAGGACGCCGGCGTCAGCCGTTACGGCGGCAACACCTCATGCCTCGAGATCCGTTGCGGCGGCCGGCTACTCATGTTCGATGCCGGCACCGGAATCCGCTATCTCGGCAATGCGCTGCTGCGCGAGCAGCCGGTCAATGCGGACCTCCTGCTGACTCACACCCACTTCGATCACGTGTGCGGTCTGCCGTTCTTCAAGCCCGCGTTCAACCCGGCCAACACCTTTCGCGTCTGGGCGGGCCACCTCGCTCCCGATCTGGACATCCGTCACGTGCTGCAAGAGATGATGATGGCGCCGCTGTTCCCGCTGCCCCTCCAGATATTCCGCGCCGCGGTCAGCTTCCACGACTTCAACGCGGGCGAGGTGCTGCATCTCGGCAACGCGATCGAGATCCGCACCGCGCCCCTCAACCACCCCAACAACGCGACCGGCTACCGCATCAGCTTCGCCCGGAAGTCGATCTGCTATCTGACGGACACCGAGCACATCATCAATGAGCCCGACGAGAACATCCTCGAGTTAATCGAAGGCGCCGACCTGGTCATCTATGACTCGATGTTTACCGACGAGGAGTTCTCCGCCCGTATCGGCTGGGGCCATTCGACCTGGGCCGAAGGCATGCGGCTGTGCCAGACTGCGCGCGCCAAGCGTTTCGTCGTGTTCCACCACGACCCCGAGCACAATGACGACTTCCTCGACGCGGTCGCCCAGAAGGTGGCGAAGATCAAGCCGGGCTCGGTCGTCGCCAAGGAAGGCATGGTGCTGCGGCCGTGACGGCGAGGGGGCACCGTTACGGCGCCTAGCGTCGTGTTGAGCCGGCGGCTCCGGCTGGGCCTGCCGACGATCTTGGGCCTGGCCCAGCGCGGGTTCTTCATCCCGCACCGCTATGCGGCGGCGGTCGCGAGCGCCGCTCCCTATGGCCCGATCACGACGCTGCTCGAGGCGCGCGCGGATGCGTTTCGCGCGGTGCTGGGCGATGTTGTAAGGTATGCGGCGGCGCTCGATGCCATCGGCCCCGAGCCGCCGCCCGCGCCGCGCTGGACGCAATCGTGGTTCCCCCGGCTCGATGCCGCGGTCGCCTACGCCATGGTGCGGAGCGAGCGGCCGGCCCGGATCGTCGAGGTCGGCTCGGGGCACTCGACGCGGTTCCTGGCGCGGGCGGTGCGCGACGGCGGCCTGTCCTGCGCGCTCACCGCCATCGACCCCGCGCCGCGAGCGAGCGTTTCCGGCTTGGCCATCACCGTGCGCCGGGCCCTGCTCCAAGATGTAGGGCTCGCGCCGTTCGCGGCGCTGGCCGCCGGCGACATCCTGTTCATCGACTCAAGCCACATTCTGATGCCCGGCACCGACGTCGACATCCTGCTCAACCACGTCCTGCCGCGGCTCGCGCCGGGCGTGCTGATTCACGTCCACGACGTCTTCCTGCCCGACGACTACCCTGCGGCCTGGCGCTGGCGTGGCTACAACGAGCAGCAGGCCCTCGCCGCCCTGCTCGCCAACGGTGGCGATGTCACGATCGAGTTCGCGAGCCACTACGTGGTCACGCGGCTCGCGGCGGCGGTGCGGGAAGCCG
>VGEJ01000222.1 GCA_016869335.1 Alphaproteobacteria bacterium
CCTTTGCGCCCGATCGAACACTCGGCTCCGCGCTCCTCGAGCCGACCCGGATCTACATCCGAAGCTGCCTCGCCCTCGCCCGCGCCGGGGGGTTGCGCGGCCTCGCCCACATCACCGGGGGCGGGCTTCTCGACAACATCCCGCGCGTCATCCCGCCGCACTGCCAAGCCGCCCTCGATGCGACCGCATGGCCTCTGCCGCCTGTGTTCGGCTGGCTCGGCCGGCTTGGCGCACTTTCGCTCGATGAACTTGCCCGGACTTTCAACTGCGGCCTCGGCATGGTTGCGATCGTCAGTGCGTGCACAGCCGAGAACGCCATGACGATCCTCCGCGCCAACGGCGAGACCGTGTGGCCGGTCGGCCGCATGGTGTCGCGGCCCGAGGGCGCACCGGGCGTGACGATCGGTGGCCGGGAGCGCGCGTGGCAAAGTTGAGCCTCGGCGTCCTGATCTCGGGTCGCGGGAGCAACCTCCAGGCACTGATCGCGGCCTGCGCGAGCCCTGGCTATCCTGCCCGCGTCGTCCAGGTGATCAGCGACCAGCCGGACGCCAGCGGGCTTGCGCACGCGGTGCGAGCGGGCATCGCTGCGCGCACTCTGGTGCGCGGCGACTTCTCCAGCCGGTCTGCCTTCGAGGCGGCCATCGACGCGACCCTGCGCGATGCCGGCGTCGAACTGGTGTGTCTCGCCGGATTCATGCGCGTGCTCTCGGCCGACTTCGTTGCCGGGTGGCGCGACCGCCTCATCAACGTGCACCCCTCGCTGCTGCCGGCGTTCAAGGGCCTCGATACCCACGCCCGGGTCCTGGCGGCGGGCGCCCGGTTCAGCGGTGCAACGGTGCACTTCGTGCGCGCCGAGGTGGACGCCGGCCCCATCCTCGTCCAGTGCACCGTGCCGGTCGCCGATGACGACACCGCCGAGACGCTCGCCGCCCGCGTGCTGCGGGGCGAGCACCGCTGCTACCCGCTGGCGGTGCGCCTCATAGCCGAGGGTCGGGTCGCGGTCGCAGGGGAACGCGTGCACATCGCCGGCGCGACGAGCCCATCGGACGTCGTGATCAACCCCACCGAGGACTGAGGTTCAGCCGACGATCTCGATCTCGGCGAAGAAGAACGTGATCTCGCGCGCAGCAGTCTCGATCGAGTCCGAACCGTGCACCGAGTTCGCCTCGACCGACTCGCCGAACTGTTTGCGGATCGTGCCGGGCGCAGCCTGGGCGGGATTGGTCGCGCCCATGATCTCCCGATTGCGGGCGATCGCGCCCTCGCCCTCGAGCACTTGCGCCACCACTGGGCCGGAGCTCATGAAAGCGCAGAGGGTGTCGTAGAAGGGGCGGCCGCGGTGCACCGCGTAGAACGCCTCCGCCTCGGCACGACTCAAGCGCAGCCGCTTCTGGGCGATTACCCGCAGCCCCCCTTCCTCGAGCCGCGACACGATTGCGCCGGTCAGATTCCGCCGCGTCGCGTCGGGCTTGATGATCGACAGCGTGCGCTCGAGGGCCATGGACGTGCTCGCTCTAAGGGCCGGACGCGGCGCGTTATAGAGGGTTCAGCCCAACGCCGCAACGCGCCCGCTCAGTCGCCCCGTTCCCAGCGTCCCTCGCCGTCCTGCTGCCAGTAGCTGACACCGTGCCCGGCGCGCTTGCACGCGGTGAAGCGGGCGCGCGCCGCGGTGAGCGCTGTGGCATCGTTGCCGTCGAAGACATCGAGGCAGCGTTCGTAGGCCGCTAGGTCGCCCTCGGCGCCATCGACCAATACGAGAACCTTGGCGCCGTTGCGGTTGTCATCGCGCGCCGCGAGCAGGATCGGTTGGGCCTCGGCATGGGGCTCGGTAACGCTGCCGTGCGGCAGGAACGAGCGCTGCTCATAGGTCCACAGGAGCCGGTTGAGCGTCTCGACCCGCTCCTCGGACCCCGCGATCACGAGCGCGCGCAGGCCCCGTTCGACAACCTTTTCCAAAAGCTTCGGCAGCACCCGTTCCAGCGGCGCCCGCTGCAGGTGATAGAAGCTGACCTCTGTCACCGCGCCGCTAGCGCTCGTAGCGCTCGGCAACGAAACGATCGAGCAGGCGTACGCCGAAGCCGGTGCCGCCCTTCGGCACGGTCGGCTTGTCCTTCTTCGACCACGCCACGCCGGCGATGTCGAGGTGGGCCCACGGCACCTTGTTAACGAACAGCTCGATGAACTTGGCACCGGCGATGCTGCCGGCGCTACGGTTTGCGCCGACGTTCTTCACATCGGCGATGTCCGACCTGATGTCGTCGGCGTAGCTGTCATCGACCGGCAGGCGCCATAACCGCTCACCGACCGCCGTCCCGGCGGCGATCAGGCCTTCGGCCAACCCATCATCGTTGGCGAACAGCCCGGCATGCTGGCTGCCGAGCGCGACGATGATCGCGCCGGTCAAGGTCGCAAGGTCGATCATGACCTCGGGCTTGAACCGTTTCTGCGTATACCAGACGGCATCGGCCAGCACGAGGCGGCCCTCCGCATCGGTGTTGATCACTTCGATTGTCTGACCCGACATCGAGGTCACGACGTCGCCCGGCCGCTGCGCGGTCGCCGAGGGCATGTTCTCGACCAGCCCGACCACGCCGACGGCGTTGACCTTGGCCTTGCGCCCGGCCAGCGCCCGCATAAGGCCGACGACGACGCCAGCGCCGGCCATGTCCCATTTCATGTCTTCCATGCCGGCGGCCGGCTTGATCGAGATGCCGCCGGTGTCGAAGGTCACACCCTTGCCGACGAACGCGATCGGACGCCGGCGCCCGCCACCCTGCCAGCGCATGATCACCAGCTGAGGCTCGCGCTCGCTGCCCTGCGCTACTCCGAGGAGCGCGCCCATGCCGAGCTTGCGCATCCGCTCCCTACCCAGCACTTCGACCTTGGCACCGAGTCGCGAGAGCTTACGGGCCTCCGCCGCCATCGATACCGGGTAGATGACGTTGGCAGGCTCGGAAACGAGGTTGCGGCTCAGCTCCACCCCTCTGGCGACCTCACCAAGGGGCGCGTGCAGCCTGCGGGCGCCCGCCGCATCCTCGCACCCGACTGTGAGAGTCTCGAGAGTCGGCTTCTGCTCGGGCTTGACCTTGGTCCGATAGCGATCGAACCGGTAGCTGCCAAGGTCGGCGCCGTAGCCAACGTGGGCTGCGACCTGGGCGGCCGTAAGTTTGCAGCCGGCCGGCACATCGAGCGCCACCATCGCCGCGGTTTCGCCGGCGCCGTTGAGCCTGCCGATGACGCCGCCGCCTATCGCCTCGGCCTTGAGCGCGTCGAAGGCCTCGGGCTTGCCCATCCCGGCAACGATGATTCGGCTGCACTGCATCCCCTGAGGCTCCAGCACTTCGAGGAACTGCCCCTCGGCACCGGTAAACCGGCTGGCGCGTATGGCACGGGCAAGCGCGCCCTGCATGCGCTTGTCGACGGCCGCGGCGGTCTTGGTGAGAGCGCGGTCGGCCAGTGCGCCGACGATTAAGGTGCCGGTGCGCGGCAGAGTCATGTCGCCGAAGGCAATCGTGACGGTCATGGGCAAACCCTGGTTTGGAGCTGGCGCCGCGCGGGACGAAAGGCGGCGCCACGACGGATCGCGCCACCCATCTTAACTGCGTGGCCGGCAAAGGAAAGGGGCGCGCCTCCCACGGAGTCGGCATCCCGCTATAATCGGCCGATGCGCAGCACCACCCGTTATGTCCTGCAGCAATTGATCGTGCCCTTCGTCCTGGTGAGCGCTGTCCTCACGGGCGTCATCTGGCTGAGCCAGAGCCTGCGATTCATCGACATGATCATCAACATGGGGGTGCCACCGTGGACGTTCTTCACCCTCACGCTCCTACTGTTGCCGACGGCATTGGCTTACATCCTGCCGCTAGCGGTACTGTGCGCGATCCTGTTCTCCTACAACCGGCTGGTCGGCGACAGCGAGCTCGTGGTGCTTCGCGCGGTGGGCCTCGGGCCGTGGCGGCTCGCGGCCCCTGGGCTGCTACTGGCTGGCCTCGCCACGGGGATCATGTTCGTCATCAGCCTCTACCTGATGCCGGCCGGATTCCGCGCGTTCAAGAGCGAGCAGTTCATGCTCCGCCACGACTTGGCGGCGATCCCGCTCCGCGAGGGCGTATTCAACAGCCTTGGCAACAACCTGACCGTCTATGTCCGGATGCGCGACGCCGACGGAGCGCTGCGCGGCATCCTGGTGCACGACAGCCGCGAGCCCGCTCGGCCCGTGACGATGATGGCGGAAAGCGGCCTGCTGGTACGAACCGACCAGGGGCCGCGGTTCATCCTGGGCAACGGCAATCGCCAGGAGGTGCAGGCCGATCGCAAGCAGCTCTCGATGCTCTATTTCGAGCGCTACAGCCTCGATCTCACCCGCTACATCGACGCCGCCGGCGACCGCTGGCTCGAGCCCGGAGAGCGGTTCTTGCCCGAGCTGTTCTGGCCCGACGATTCGCTCGACGACCGGCGCAACCGTGACGAGCTCATCGCGGAGGGGCATTGGCGCCTGGTCATGCCGCTCTACCCGCTCGGATTCGCGCTCATCGCGCTGGCGGCCATGCTCGGTGGCCCATTCAATCGCCGCGAGCAGTGGCGCCGCGTCTGGCTGATGGCGGTGCCCGCGGCCTTGACCCTCGAGCTCACCGGCCTCGCCCTGCGCGCGGTGACCGCGGAGACGCCAGAGGCGATCCCCCTCCTCTATGGCCACATCGCCGCGGCCTGCGCCGGCGCCAGCGTCGCCCTCGG
>VGEJ01000223.1 GCA_016869335.1 Alphaproteobacteria bacterium
CCCCGAGACGAGCGCGACCACGCCGGGCGCGCCGTCCAGCCCACCATCGCGACCGCGGGCCGGATGGTGCACGCGCTCGAAGTTGCACAAGAGGCTGATCGGCATGCCGCCCGCGCCGCTCAGCTCGATGATCTGGCCAAGGCCGCCGCGGTGCCGCCCGGCGCCGCCTGAGTCGGGCCGGAACTCGCGCCGCCAGAACACCACGGGTGCGACCGTCTCCGTCGCCTCGACCGGGATGGTGCGCACGCCGCTCGGAAACGCCGTGACGCTGAGGCCATCCTTGGTCGGTCGGGCCCCGGCGCCGCCGCAGTGGAACAGGACGGTGCTGAACTCGGGCAGGCTCGCGGCACTCGTCCCCTCCGCCAGTTCGTCCACGAGCGAGCCGCCGCCGAAGATCTGCGGGTTCCACAACGAGGATGCGCCTTCCGCCGGCACCCCGCCTTCCACTACCTGATGCAGGCAGCCGAACACCACGTCCGGCAGCATGTGACCCACCGTGTGGCGCGCGGCCACGGCCCACGGCCGCCGCGCGTTCAAGACGCAACCCTCCGGGGCACCGACCGTGAACGGTTTGAGTGCGCCATAGTTGTTGGGCACATCCGGCGCGACCACGCACTTGACCCCGTAGGCAGTGTAGGCTTCGGTGTAGTTCAACACGACGTTGATACCGAAGCGGCTCGCCGGCGAGGTGCCGGCGTAGTCGACGTGGATGCCGCTCTCCGAGATCGTCATCGCCGCCGCGAGCGTCAGCGGCTTGTCGTAGCCGTCCATCGTGAGGCTGTTGCGGTAGACGCCCGGTCGCAGCCGCGCGATCGCGGCGCGCGTCGCCACCTCGGACGCCTCGAGGATGTGGCCGCCAAGCCGGTCAAGATCCGCGATGTCGAACTCCTCAAGCATGGCGCAGAGACGCTTGCCGCCCTCCTCATTGCACGCCGCCAGGGCATAGATGTCGCCCTCGACCTGCGCCGGCTCGCGCACGTTGGCCCGCACGATGGCCAGGAGGGACTCGTTGAACGCACCGCGTTCGGCCAGCGGCATGATCGGGATCGCCAGACCCTCCTCGAACACCTGGCGGCCGTCCGGTCCCATGCCGAGACCACCGATATCGACCACGTGCACCGTCGAGGCGAATAGGCCGACCGGGCGACCGCGGTAAAACGTCGGACTGACCAGCGTGAAATCGTGCAGGTGCCCGGAGGTGAGCCACGGATCGTTGGTGATGTAGTGGTCGCCCTCGTTCATGGTGGCGAGCGGATAGCGGTCGAGGAAGTGGCGAACCGCGTTGGCCATCGAGTTGACGTGGCCGGGGGTGCCGGTGATCGCCTGCGCGAGCATTCGCCCTTCCGGATCAAACACTCCGGCCGACAGATCGCCGGCCTCGCGCACCGAAGTCGAGAACGCCGTGCGCACGAGTGTCTGCGCCTGCTCTTCGACCACGGCGATGAGCCGGTTCCACATGATGTGCAGGTGGATCTGCGATAGCTCGGCGTTGGTGCGATAGGTCACGTTTCCGCCTCCGCCCGTTTTCGGCTCAGGATCAGATAGCCCCACCCGTCGACCTCGGCGGTGAAGGCGGGGCTCACGACCGTCGAGGTCTCGTCCTCGACGATCACGGCTGGGCCGGGAAGCCAGGCCCCCGGCCTGAGGTGCTCGCGCCGGAAGATCGGCACCTCGACCATCTCGCCGCTGACGGCATCGACGCCCGGCCGCCGCATCGCCGGTTCGGCGCGATGGCGGAACGGCGCAGCTGAGCGCTCGGCGAAGGCTGCGCCCTCGGCGCCGAGCGCAAGGCCCCAGCTCGTCACCTCGACGGCGGCGCCGGAGATGCTGCGCCGGTAGACGGCACGGTACGCCTCGACGAAGAGGCTCTTGAGCCGCGCCGCGGCGTCGACGCCGTAGACCTCCACCGGCAGCGTCACCCGGATCTCATGGCCCTGTCCGCGGTAGCGCATGAAGGCGAAGCGGCGCTCGGCAAGCGGGCTGTCCGGTGCACCGCGCCGGACGATGGTCTCCGCCTCGCTGCGCATCGCCGCGAATACTGCGTTGGCGCGCTCGGCATCGAAGCCATCGAGGCGCTGGTGGCTCGTCCGCACCACCTCGTAAGCGACGGGCGCACGCAGGAACCCGATCGCCGAGCCGACCCCGGCGCTGCCCGGCACGACGACGCGGTCGATGCCGAGCTTTTCGGCAACCCTGGCGGCATGGAGCGGGGCGGCGCCGCCGAAGGCGATCAGCGTGCGGGTGGCGAGCGTCTTGCCGCTCTCGATCGCGTGGACGCGGGCCGCGTTGGCCATGTTCTCATCGACCATCTCGCTGACGCCGAGTGCCGATGCGCGCGCGCTCAGCCCGAGCTGCGCGCCGAGCCGCGCAAGCGCTCGCTCGGCCGCGGCGCTGTCGAGGGGCAGCCGGCCGCCCGAGAAGGCCTGCGCATCGATCCGGCCGAGCCCGAGGTCCGCGTCGGTGACCGTCGCCGCCCTGCCGCCCCGACCGTAGCACGCAGGGCCAGGCTCCGAACCGGCGCTGTCCGGACCGACCGCGATGCGGCCGAGCCCATCGCGCCGGGCGATCGAACCGCCGCCGGCCCCGATCTCCACCATGTCGATCACCGGGATGCGTAGCGGGATGCCGCTGCCCTTCTTGAACCGGTAGACCCGGGCCACCTCCATTTCGCGGTTGGTCTGCGGCGTGGCCTCGTCGATCAGGCAGATCTTGGCGGTGGTGCCGCCCATGTCGAAGGACAGCACGCTGTCGAGGCGGCATTGGGTGGCGATGTGCGAAGCGAAGATGGCGCCACCGGCCGGGCCCGACTCGACGAGGCGCACCGGGAAACGGACCGCCATGTCGACCGTGCACAGCCCGCCGCCCGACGACAACAGCAGCAGCGGACAGCGCAAGCCTGCCGCCGTCAGATCGCGGTCGAGCTTGGCGATGTAGCGCGCCATCAACGGCTGGACGTAGGCGTTCGCGCATGCCGTCGAGAACCGCTCGTACTCGCGCATCTCGGGGGACACCGCGGCCGACAGGGTAACGCTGACACCTGGCAGCCGCTCGGCCAGCACCTGCCCCACCCGCTCCTCGTGGTCCGGGTTGACGTAGCTGTGCAGGAAGCCGACGGCGACGCTTTCGACCGCCTCGGCGGCGAGGTCGGCG
This sequence comes from Alphaproteobacteria bacterium, assembly GCA_016869335.1. Classification (GTDB taxonomy): domain Bacteria; phylum Pseudomonadota; class Alphaproteobacteria; order VGEJ01; family VGEJ01; genus VGEJ01. The sequence goes on from VGEJ01000223.1 coordinate 3,151, forward strand.
ACGACGTGCGCCAACGCCCCCTCGTCGAGCGGTACGAGCACGCGCCCCTGAGCGTCGATCCGCTCGGGCACGCCCCGCCGCAGCCGGCGCGGCACGAGTGGCGGCGGCAGGTCGAGGTTGACGTCGTACTGCTCGAAGCGGTTTTCCTGGCGGATCTCGATCGTGTCGCGAAAGCCCTCGGTGGTGATGAGCGCGGTCTTGGCGCCTTTGCGTTCGATCAGCGCGTTGGTCGCCAGCGTCGTGCCGTGGATGACCAAGGCGACCTCGGCCGCCGGCACCGCGGCATCGTCGAGAACCGCCTGAACCGCTTCCAGGACTCCGATCTCCGGGGTGTGCGACGTCGTCAGCACTTTGCGGGTGAAACGCCGCGGGCCGGCCTCCAGCACAACGTCGGTGAACGTGCCGCCGATGTCGATGCCGATCCGAGCGTTCACGCGTTGCTCTGCGTCACCGGTTGCGGCCGGCTTCCGATCGCCCGACGTACGGCCGCGTTGAGTTCGGAGCGGCGGAATGGCTTGCGCAGGAGCTGCGCGTCGGTGTCGGCCGGTCCCTGCTCGGCGTAGCCCGAGACGTAGAGAACCGGCGTTCCCGGACGCATCTCTGCTGCCTTCTGCGCCATGCGCGTCCCCGTCCACCCGCCGCCGAGCAACACGTCGGTCAGTAGGAGATCGATGCGCGGCGCACTCGCGAGACACGCCAAAGCGCCCTCGCCGCTCTCAGCCGCGAGGACGCTGTAACCGAGGCCCTCGAGCAGCGCAGCGGTGGCCTCCCGCACTTCGGTATCGTCCTCGACCAACAGGATCGTCTCCCTGCGCGCCGGCTCTCCCGCCATCGAACCGGTATCCGCGGCCTCGGTCTCCGGCACCCCATAGGCACGCGGCAGGTAGAGCCGGACTACCGTCCCGCGCCCCTCCTCGCTGGAGATCGCCACGTGCCCGCCAGACTGACTGACGAAGCCGTATACCATGCTCAGGCCGAGGCCGGTGCCGCCGCCCGGCCCTTTGGTCGTGAAGAACGGATCGAAGACACGCTCCCGGTGCGACGCGGGGATGCCCGTACCGGTGTCGGATACCGAGAGAAGCACGTAGTTGCCGGGTTGGACGCCCTCCTTGGCCTCCGCCCCCGCCGTGACGACGAGGTTACGCGCCTCGATCGTGACCTCACTGCCCTCCAGCTCCGCGATCAAGCCTCCCGACGCGAACACCTCGTCTGCCACCACCAGGACCGCTGTCACAACAGCTACTGGCACGATCTCCCTCGCCCGCCGCGCGTGGAAGCAGACGAGCAAGGGCAATGCCTCGATTGGGGAAGCAGCCAGGCCACCGTCCAGTCCAGGCCGTGGATCACAAGGGCGATGGCGATGCCGGCTTGCCAGACCGGCGCCTTCCGGAGCCACGCCCGCCAGCGTTCCAGCAGCGGCGCACGTACAGCGCGGGTACCGGGTTGTCCGTGCATCGCTGGCGAAGGCGTCAAGATTTCAGTCCCGAGATGGCACGTTTGACGGCCGGCAGCGAAAGGGTAGGCTGTCCCGCAGGTATCGCTACCATCCCGGCCGACTCCTAACAAACTGCCAAGGGGAGTGC
>VGEJ01000224.1 GCA_016869335.1 Alphaproteobacteria bacterium
TCGCGGGTGAGGGTGGCGCGCAACTTGGGGCTCATTTCGCGCCGTGGCTCGTACCTGGTGTTGAGCCGTTTGACCGCGAGTTTGATCGCGTTTCGCGCGCTCGGCGGAAGGATGGCGCGGGCCGTGATCGAGGCCCAGGAGGGCGGATTGCGCACCGCGAAGTCCATGAGCGCCTTGCTTCGCATCCGCTTGTTGGCATTGACCACCGCGAAGCTGCTCGGGCGGAACGTCGCATCGATGTCGAGGAAGGAAAGTACGCGCGCGAATTGGCCTTGCGTGTCCGCCCTGAGGTCGTCGAACACGACGATGTGGACGTTGTCGCGGCCGAACACCTCCAGATAGCGCGCGATCTGGCCGCTGAAGCTGGCGATCTCGCGATAGAGCAGCGTGCGACGCCAGCGAAATGCCTCCGGCATGTGCCGCCCGGCCGCGCGCTCAGGCTCGAGCCCCAGTGCCTCCGCCAGGTCGTGGACCGGTTCGCCTCCTTCAGAAATCACCTGCGAGTGGTGCGAGGCAATGAAATCAACCGGATTGCGCACGTGTATCAAGATTTTCGCTTCTGGATTGTAAGCATGGATCGCGTCCGCGGCGCCCCGGTCGAAAAGATAGAAGACAGACGATTCACCGATGATACGCTGCTCGCCCGCGGCCTCGAAGTGGGTGCAATAGCGTGCCCAATCTCAACACCGGTCGTCCGCAGGAAGGAGATCGACCGCGAAGTAGTGCGGCTCTTTCTGCGCCATGAAGACGTCCGGGTGCTCGCTCAGGTAGGCGTCCATCGCGGTGGTGCCGGACTTCGGGGCGCCAACGATGAAGAAGTTGGGCTTCCGGCGCATCGCGCCGCCGCGCTCAGCCATCTGACGCTACGACCCACGGGGTGCGTCCGCGCCGCCGCATGACAGTCTTACGCCGACGCAGCATAGCGCGCGGCTTCTTAACGGTCATGTGACGCTCGAGCGCGTACCACAGAGCGCTTTCGTGTCGTCGCGACGCCTCGCAGCTTGCCTTATGATCCAGCCCTCTCCACCTGCGCACGGCATGAGCAGACCTTCGCCTCGCGTTCATCGATGGGAGCGCCTCGGCAAGCGGGCCTTGCGGGCGCTGACCGCCCCGGGTCGGCGCCATGCCCGCGCCCGGGTACTGTTCGTCGCCGGCGCCCAGCGTTCGGGCACCAAGATGGACATCCTGGCGCGCAGCCTGCAGACCGATGTCTATCACGAGAGCGATCCGGCGGCCTTCGCGGACTACCAGATGCGGCCGCTACCGGTCATTCGCCGCCTGGTCGGCGGATCCGGCGCCGAATGTGTCGTGATCGAGTCCCTCTGCGAGTTGCAGGACCTGAAGAACCTACTCGACGCGTTCATGCCGGCCAAGGCGATCTGGATGGTCCGCCGCTACGAGGGCATGATCAACTCGCACCTCCGGCTCTTCCACGGGTGCCCGCCGCGGATCGCGGCCATCGCCGTCGATCGCGATGGGGCGGGCTGGCGCGGCCGGGGTATGTCGGACGCGACCCACGCGCTGGTTCGGACGCTCTGCCATCCGGGATTGAGTGATGCCTCGGCCGTTGCGCTGTTCTGGTACTTTCGCAACGTGCTGTTCTTTGAGCAGGGCCTCGATCGTGATCCAAGGGTACGAGCGGTCCGCTACGAGCGGTTGGTGACGGCGCCGGGAACATACGTCGAGCGGATCTTCGACTTCTGTGATCTCACGTATACCGAGCGCGTTTCGCGCCACGTGTTCGCGAGCTCGATCAGCAAGCACCGCCCCCCCCGACGTCGATCCGCCGATCCGCGCCGTGTGCGAGGAATTGTCGCGACGGTTTGAGGCGGTCCTCGACGCCTAGCGGCTGGCCAGGGAGCGCCAGGGGAGAGCCTGGTCATGGGCGCGTTCTACTTGCTGCGCGAGCCTTCGCTCGATTCGGCCGACCGGCTGCTCAGCCACGTGCGCGGTCACTTCTCCGCGCGCGGATTTGCGCTCGAGCGCGCGATCGCGACGCCTGACTGGCGGCTCCTGGTCTACCGCAAGACGATTGCGCCAGCGGCCAACCTGCTCTGGCGCGATGACCGCACCTTCGCGTTTGCCGTTGGCACGATGCTCTATCGCGGCCGCGCCGGCGAGGCCGCCCTCGCGGCGCCTCTCGACGCGGGATCGGCGGACTGGCAGCCCGGTGACTTTGCTGGCCAGTACTGCCTGGGTGTCTGCCGTGGCGGGCGCCTCGAGCTCCATCTCGACGGCATGGGGCTCTACAAGGTCTATCGGGACATGCCGGGGCGGGTGCTCTCGAGCTCCTTTCTCGCGGTCCTCGAGTCGATTCCCGAGCCGCGCGCCAACCCGCAGGCGGTCTACGAGTACGTGTTTCAGGAGGCGCCCTTCGGCACCGACACCGTTGTCGCGGGGATCGCCCAGCTCGACTGCCGCGCGGTCGTCACCATCGACACCTGCCTGACGACGCGCCGCGTCGCCTCGGCGATACCGGCGCGAACCACCCTGCGCTCGCGCAGTGAGCGCCTGGAGCGCGCCCTCGCTGCGCTGCGGCGCTACTTCGCCACCGTGGTCGAGGTGTTCGGTGATCGCATCGTTACGGCGCTCTCCGGCGGCTACGATTCTCGGCTCATGCTCGCGCTGCTCCGGGATGCCGGCGCGCGCCCGCGTGTTCATGTCTATGGGCGCGCCGACAGTGCCGACGTTCGCATCGCCAAGGCGATTGCCGCGGGTGAGGGGCTGGCGCTGGAGCACATCGACAAGGGGGCGGCGCGCCCGCCGCGACCGGACGCTTTCGCGGCGCAGCTCACCCGCAACCTGCTCGGGTTCGACGGTTATCCGGCCGACGGCATCTTCGACGACGGCGGCGATCTCGCGACGCGGCAGGCGCGCTGCGCCCATGGCGAGGTGATGCTAAACGGCGGCGGGGGGGGAGGTGTTCCGAAATTTCTTCTATCTGCCGGATCGCGCGCTCTCGGTGCGCGAGTTCCTGTGGTCGTTCTGCAGTCGCTTCGACCCCAGGATGTGCACCCCGCTGTTTGTCGAGGAGCGCTATCTCGGCGCGCTGGCCGCGAAGGTGGCGGCGGTGCTCGACCATCCCGACACCGGCCTCTCGCGCCGCGACGTCGAGCTGCTCTACCCCGTCTTCCACTGCCGCTACTGGATGGGGCGCAACAACAGCGTCAACTGCCAGTTCGGTCCCACGCTCACGCCGTTCGTGGACCCGGTGATCGTGGCCGAGGCCCTCGCGCTGCCGCTTTCCGACAAGAACAACGGGCGTTTCGAAGCGGACCTCATCAACACGCTCAGCCCGGCGCTCGCGGCCTATCCTTCGGCGTATGGCCACGCCTTCGCGGGCCCGCCGCCGCTCCGGCGGGTTGTGCAGGACATCCTGTCAACGCATCGCCCCCCTTCCTGCGCCGCTACGCCTATCGCCTGAAAGCGCCGCGCGGGTCAGTACCGGAAGTGCTCGGGCCGGACTACTTGGCCGTCGCCCTCGACCCGCGGTTCCCGTGGATGTCGGCGTTCTTTCGCGTGTCCGCGATGCGCGACCCCCAAGCGTTCAACCGCATGTGTACGCTCGAGGTGCTGTTCGAGCGCTATCGTCCACAACGCCCCAGCGCTGACGCTATCGCGTGATCGAGTTGGCAAGGGCGACCAAGCGTCGTCGCGTCCGGTGGCTCCGCGCGCCACGGCTCGCGCTCGGCCTGTGGCTGCTCGGCGCGGCGGCTCTCGCCAGCTAGGCCAGCGAAGCCTCCACCGCCGGCGTATTGCCGCCGGATGTAGCGGCGCGCGTGGCCCCGGGGCAGTGGTATGAGATCCCCGACACCTCGATGCGCGAGGTGCTGGTCAGGCGGGACGATCCCAGGATTCGTGGCCGCCCCGAGGCCGTGATCACGGCCTGGACGGGCGCCGCCTTCGACGGCCGCACGTGGCATTTCCACGGTGGCGGCGGTCGCTCCCGCAACTACAGCGGCAACGAGATCTATGCCTTCGACTTCGCTCGCCTGACCTGGCGGCGGCTGACCGAGCCGAGCCCGTTCCCGGATGACGATCCCAAGAAGCGGTGCCCCTACCCGCCGGACGGCACACCGCGCTCGGCGCACACGTACGATGGGCTGATCTGGAGCCCGTTGACGGGCACGCTGTTCCGCTTCCTCGGCGCCGACTATTGTGACCACGCCTTCGATCTATGGGAGTTCGACCCGCGGACATTGCGCTGGCGTCAGCACCCTGATCCGCCCCGCGCCGGACCCGAATCCGCCCTCGCGAAGACCGCGATCGATCCGGCGACCGCGCGCGATGCGGCGGACGCTCGAGGACGAGTTCGGCGTGCCGGTGCGCTGGGTCGAGGACAAGTCGCGCACCACGTTCGACAACGCGCAGCCCTCGTACCGCCTGCTGGCGCCCGAGGGCATCAAGACGATCCTTCTCGTGACCCACGCCTGGCACATGCCGCGCGCCGCCGAGGCTTTTGCCCGCGTCGGCTTCGCCGTTGTCGCGGCGCCGACGGCGTTCACATACGTCGGCCCCGGCATCGAGGCCGCAGACTTCGTGCCCTCGGCCAACGCATTCCAGAACAGCTACTACGCCGCGCAGGAGTGGATCGGCCTCTATTGGTATCGGCTGTTCGAGTACTAGCAGGCTGCTGAAGAACGGTTGGTTCCTCTGAGGCGGCGGCTGGCGTGACGGCGAGCGGGGGTGGCATCGAAGCGGCCAGGGCGGAGCGGTGGGGGCGCGTGG
>VGEJ01000225.1 GCA_016869335.1 Alphaproteobacteria bacterium
TCAACGTCGCGGGGGCGATCCGCCTGGCGCGCCAGCTCGGCCCGGGTCATGTCATCGTCACGATCCTGGCCGACTACGGGACACGCTATCAGAGCAGGCTCTTCAACCCCGAGTTTCTCAAGGCCAAGGGCTTGCCGTATCCGGACTGGCTGGAGGCCGGCGCGTGACGGAGCTGGTGTTTCGCGCCGACCCCTATGCCCGCTCCTGCGCTGCCACCGTCGTGGCCGTGGACGAGCGTGGCGTCGTGCTCGATCGCACGGTGTTCTATCCGATGGGCGGCGGGCAACCGGGCGACATCGGCGTGCTGAGTCTCGCCGACGGGCAGGTACTTTCCGTCGTCGATACCGTCAAGGGTGACGCCGCGGGCACCGTGTGTCACGTGCTCGCGCCGGGCGCGGGGGCACCCGCGGTGGGCACGGCGGTCATCGCCGAGATCGACTGGCCGCGACGGTACCGATTGATGCGGGTGCATACGTGCATGCACCTGCTCTCGGCGGTCCTGCGCTATCCGGTGACCGGCGGGCAGGTCGGCGATGGCCGCGGGCGGCTCGATTTCGACATCCCCGCGCCGACCCTCGACAAGGCGGCGATCACCCTCAGGCTCAACGAGCTGATCCGCGACGGCCATCCCGTGCGCGCCGAGGCGATCGAGGATGGCGAACTCGCCGCCCGCCCCGAGCTGGTCAAGACCATGGCGGTCAAGCCACCGACCGGCCAGGGCAAGGTCCGGCTGGTGCGGATCGAGGCGCTGGACCTGCAGCCGTGCGGCGGCACCCATGTCGCCTCGACCGGCGAGATCGGCGCGGTCACGGTGACGAGGATCGAGAAGAAGGGGCGCCTCAACCGCCGCGTCATCGTCGAGCTCGACGATCCGAACTTCGGGCTGCGTTAGGCACGGTGCGGTTGCCGCCAGCGATGGGTCCTCTGGTCGATACCACGTGGCTCGCCGAGCATCTGGCCAGCGTCCGGGTGCTCGACGGCTCGTGGTACCTGCCGCAACAACGGCGCGACTCCAGGGCCGAGTATGCCGCCGGCCACATTCCGGGCGCCTTGTTCTTCGATATCGACGCCATCGCCGACCGGACGACGGGGCTCCCGCACATGCTCCCTTCGCCCGCGGATTTCGCGGCCGCCGCAGGCGCGATGGGGATCGCCAACGATGACCCAGTGGTGGTGTACGACGGTGCCGGGCTGTTCAGCGCGCCTCGGGTGTGGTGGACGTTCCGCGTATTCGGTCACGCCGATGTCGCCGTGCTGGACGGTGGGCTGCCCAAGTGGCGCGCCGAGGGCCGCCCCACGACCACGACGGTGCCGGGACCGGCGCCGCGCGCCTACCGCGCCCGCTACGACTCTGGCCTTGTGCGGGCGCTCGGCGACATGCGCGCCAACCTCGCCAGCCGCCGCGAGCAGGTGCTGGATGCGCGCAGCGGCGGCCGCTTCGCCGGTGTGGAGCCGGAGCCGCGGCCGGGCCTGCGTGACGGCCACATTCCGGGCAGCCGCAACCTCCCCTTCGGTGATCTGATCGACGCCGGCCGCGGCACGCTGCTACCCGCCGCTGGGCTACGGCGCCGGTTCACGGAGGCCGGCATCGACCTGGCGCGGCCCGTGGTCACGACCTGCGGCTCCGGCATCAGCGCCGCGGTCCTGGCGCTCGGCCTCCGCGTGCTGGGCACGGGCGCCGCTGTTTATGACGGCAGCTGGGCCGAATGGGGCAGCCGCAGCGACACGCCCGTCGAGCCTTAGGCAGGGACAGCGATGGCGCCGCATCCCGCCGGCTTCCTTGAAGCGACGATCACCTATCTCGAGATGCGCGCCCCTCCGGCAAGCCTGCCGGAGCTTCGGCCACCCGCGGGTGTCAGGCTCACGCTCCTCCGAGCCGAGAAGCCGACGCTCGCCTTCTATCGCTTCCTCTACGACACGGTCGGCGAGGGCTACCATTGGGTCGATCGCAAGCGTATGAGCGACGCGCGTCTGCGCACGATCATCGAGGACGAACGGGTCGAGATCTACGTGCTCTATGTCGGCGGCGTGCCTGCCGGCTACGCCGAGCTCGACCGGCGCACCCCGCCCGAGATCGAACTGGCGTATTTCGGGCTGATGCCCGGGTACCTCGGCCGCGGCCTCGGCAGCTACTTCCTCAACTGGGCGGTCCGGCGGGCCTGGGAGTTCGGGCCGCGCCGCGTCTGGGTGCACACCAACACGATGGACCACCCGCACGCGCTGCCGCTCTATCAGAGGTTCGGCTTCGTCGCCTACGCGCGGCGCACCGTCGCGGTGGACCCCAACCCCAACCCCCCGCGCGACCCCGACTGAGGGGGTTCAGCCGAGCGTCGGGTACACCGGGCTGCCCCAGATCTGGCGCTCGCGGATGAAGGGCGCGGCGATCTGGGGGTCGGGGCTCTCGAACTCGCGGGCGATGCGGTGGCCATCGAAGATCGCCTCGGCGAGCTGGCGCGGCGCGTAACAGTCGCCCGCCTGGTAGACCGCTTTGATGCCGCGCGCCGCCCACTCGGCCCGGCGCGCGCGGAGCGCCTTGTAGAGGCCGTCGTTCGCGATCCGCGCGGTAACCAGCACCAAGGTATCGCAGGCGAGGACATCGGCGGCATCGCCCCGCCGCCGCGGCAGTTCGCCGGCAACCGGCCGCTCGGTGCGGCGGAACCCGTCGCGATAGACGTCGTAGACCCGGACGCGCAGCTCGCCGCCGGCCTCTTCGGCCGCCTCGACCCAAGCGTGGGGACGGTACGCAATCCGCTTCTCGCGCAGCATGCGCTGTACGTTGGGAAGCTCGAGCGTGTAGAGAAGCTGAGGCGCCACCTGGGCATGCTGCGTCACCACCGTCACGCCATGGCCGCGGTCGGCAAGATGCTCGGCCATGCCGACGCCGGTGATGTAGCCATCGGCATCGAGCACCAGGACGCGCTCGCCGATCGCCTTGCCGGCGATCACCTGCTCGGGGGTGCACACCCGCGCGCTCGCCGCATCGACGCCGGGGATCGGCCGCATGGTGATATGGCTGAAGCCATCGCCCGCCCACCGCGCTCCGGTGGCCAGCACCACCTTCTCGGCTTCGTAGGCCAGCACCTCGTCCACGGTCATGGCGCCGACACCCCGGTGCACCGCGACGGTGGTCGCCTTGGCGAGCTGACCGGCGCGGTAGTCGATGACGCGGCCCCACTCTGCAAGGCCGGGATAGCGCACGAGCTGGCGCACGTGGCCGCCGATCTCGGGCAGGGCTTCGCGCAGGTGCACATCGTAGCCGCGCGCCGCCAGCACCCGCGCACACTCGAGCCCGGCCGGGCCCGCACCCACCACCAGCACCCATCCCGGATCGGGCGCGCGGTCGAAGCGCTCGGGGTGCCAGCCGCGGCGGTACTCCTCCATCGAGGTCGCATTCTGCGTGCACACCATCTGGCCGCCGCGGTCGCTCCGCAGGATGCAGACGTTGCAACCGATGCACTCGCGGATGTCCTCGACCCGCCCCTCCTCGATCTTGCGCGGCAGGAAGGGATCGGCGATCGAGGGCCGGGCGGCGCCGATGATATCGGCCTGGCCCGAGATGATGACCTGCACCATGTCGTCGGGGCTGGTCAGCCGACCGACGTTGATCACGGGCAGCTTGGTGTGCTGCTTGATGTGGCGGGTGAACGGTGCCTGGTGGTTAGCGCGATGGAAGCGCGAGGTGCCGGCGTCCTCGCCCCACTCGTCGAGATTGCTGACGTTCAGGTCGAAGAAATCGACCAGACCCTCGCGCTCGAACAGCTCGACCACCCGAAAGATGTCCTCGCCGTGCGTTTCCACCCCGTCGGGACCGACGAGCTGGTCGACCGAGATGCGGGTGGCGATGGCGGCGCCGTCCCCGGCCGCCCGCTTCACCTGCTCGAGGGTTTCGCGCCAGAACCGGACGCGGTTCTCGAACGGGCCGCCGTAGCGGTCGGTACGGGTGTTGTAGAGGCGCGACAGGAACTGGACCGTCAGCACCGCGTGCCCGGCGTGGACATAGATGATGTCGAAGCCGGCCTGGACCGCGCGCCGCGCCGCTTCGGCGAAATAGCCCTGCACCCGGGCGATGTCGTCCTCATCGGCCGCGTGGGCATAGGTCTGGGGGGACCATTCGGAGGTGGCGCCGACCGGGGCGATCGACACGCCGCGGCAGTCGATGTTGGGCGACGACAGGCCGAGGTGGCAGAGCTCGACGCCGGCGAGCGCGTTCCAGCGGTGCACCGAGTCGCACATGTGGCGGAGGTTGATGACGTCGCCCTCGTCCCACAGGCTCGACACCTCGTGCGGCGCCTGTTCCTGGCCGCCGGGATCGACCGAACAGGCCTCCGTGCACACCGCCGCCCAGCCGCCCTCGGCCTTCATCTCGCGCAGCTTGGCCTGGGTGCCGGGGCGGTTGGAGCCGACGCCGTTGCAGTGCGGCACCTGGTAGAAGCGGTTCTTGAGGGTCTTCGGTCCGATCCGTACCGGCTCGAACAGGATGTCGTAGCGCGGATCCCGTGGCATCGCGTCCTCCCTCGGGCCGTCGTGCGGTCCGTGTGCTTGCGGCGCTTCGCCCGTAGTTCAGCGGGTTCGATTGGTCGGAGCGAGTGGATTTGAACCACCGACCCCCAGACCCCCAGTCTGGTGCGCTAACCAGGCTGCGCCACGCTCCGACCTCGGCCGACTATAGCGGCCGCGGCCGCGGCGCCGCAACGGCACGACCCCCGAAAGGCTCAG
>VGEJ01000226.1 GCA_016869335.1 Alphaproteobacteria bacterium
GGGGCGCGCGTTGATGGCGAGCGTGCCGAGCGAGACGGCGCGGTAGCCGACGCGCCGCGCTCCAGCCGCGAGCAGCTTGAAGTTGTTGTTTGCCGGTAGCGGCGGCAGTCCCTGGGTGCCGGCCACCCCCATGTTGCGCTCGGCGCGATCGTAGTAGGGGGCGAGTTCGGCCAGATCGAGCGGCCAGTCGATCAGGCTGGTGCCGGGCACCGCGCCATAGACCGTGCGCGCGCGCAGCTCGTGCGCCTGAAGCCGCATGGAGACGGCGCCCCAGTGGACGGTCGAGCCGCCTACCGCCTTGCACACCCACGTCGGCGTATCCGGAAACAGACGGACCGCGGGCGAGGACCCTGAACTCGTGCGCCGGTCACGCCACGTGAGCTGCTCGTAGGCCGCCCATTCGTCGTTGATGAAATCCTGAGGCGCGAAGCGCGGGCCGGCTTCGATCAGCACCACGCCGACGCCCTGGGCACAGAGCTCGTGAGCCAGCGTGCCACCGCCGGCGCCGGAGCCGATGATGACGACCACCGGATCGTCGTGAGCATAGGTGACGGCGGGGACCTGGTCGTCGGCCCGCACGGCTGCCTCCTCCGCGGCCGCGGCGCGCCTAGCCGCCGATCTCCTTCAGCAGCGCTTCGGCCGCCGACCGTTCGTCGAACGGCGTGGTCGCGCCGGTGACGGTCTCGAGGAGCTTAGGGGTCTCCGCGGGCTCACCGGTTTGGAAGAGGGCGAGGGTGAGGGTGAGGCGGTAGCGCGTGCCGAGCAACCCAGGCAGACGGGCGGCGGCCTCGCGCAGCAACGGGATCGCCTCGGCCGGCTTCTTCTCGGCGATGAGGATCTCGGCGTCGGTGTCCATGGCGACAGGATCCTCGGGCGCCAGAGCGCGGGCACGGTCGATGTGCACACGAGCGCCGGCGAGGTCGCCGCGGTGCAGGAGCACCCAGGCGAGGTTGTTGCGCCCGGTCATGCTATCGAGCGCACCATGGGCCTCGCCGCGTAGCGCGAGGATCATGGCGCGCTCCTCCGGCGTCGCCGCGCCGCCCGCCGTGATCTCGTTCAGGACCGCCTCCGCTTTGCCTTGCATGAGGAGGGCCAGGGCCAGCGGCCGCACCGACTCGCCGGCCGGCAGCCCGAGCTCCCGGGCCCTGCGGATCTCCTTCTCGGCCGAGGCGCCATCGCCCAGTTCGAGATAGAGATCGCCCAGCAGGCGGCGGGCCGCGACGCTGGCGGGGTCTCGGGCGACGGCGTTCTTGAGCGCCACCTGTCCCGCCCTCAGGTCGCCCGCCGCGACATACTTCTGCGCTTGGGCGACGTGCTCCTCGGCAGAAGACCCCAATTCGTCGCCCGCCGCGACAACGGTAAGCAGCATCGAGGCAGCGAGTGCGGTCGGCACGAGGCGCCAGCAGCGATGGGTCACGGGGTTCACTCAGAGGTTGAAACGACGGTTACCGGCCACTGATATGGTGCAGGGCCGCGCCTCGGCCAAGGTTGCTCCCGCGCCGGGCCAAGCCCGCTGCGATCGTCCGACCTAGCGGCCATGACAGTCTAGGCGGCGATCGGTAGTGCGGCAAGCGAGGCGGGTGGCCAGTCGGACCATCAATCGCCGAGTTCGCGCAGCAATTGCACGGCCGCGTCGCGCTCCTCGAACTGGGGGTGCGCGGCCAGGATCTGGCGCAGGACTGTGCGCGCCTCGTCGCGCCAGTAGGTGCGGTCGCCGATCTGCGCGAGCGCTCGCGCGTAATGTTAGCGCACCTGCGGGTTGTCCGCGGCACCCTCCGCGGCCTTGCGCAGTAGCGACGCGGCCTCCTTGACGTTGGCCTGTTCCAGGCCGATCACGCCCAGGGTGTCCATCACCAGCGGGTTGTCGGGCGCGAGCCGGTAGGCGTGCTCGGCGTTCGCGGCCGCCGTCGCCAGATCGCCCTCGCGGAACTGCATCCAGGCAAGATCATTGCGCGCCATCCAATTGTCCGGCTCGTACTCGAGCACGCGGGTGAGGTTCGCGCGGGCATCGGCGGCACGCCCGAGCGCCATGTAGTAGCCGTTGAGGCGCAAACGGACCGTCGTATCGTCCGGGTGGCGGCTCAGCCACTCCTCGAGCGCGCCGGCACTCTGCGCGCGTTCCGCGGCCTGCCAATGGGCCGCGGCGAGCCACAGCGTCAGGCGCTGCGAGTCGAGCTTGGTGCGCGCCTGGGTGAGCAGCGCAACCGCCCGCTTGGGATCGCCGTCCGCGAGCGCCAGGCGGCCATCGATCTCGGCGCGCTCGATCGACTCGGGGCGCAACGCTGCAGCCTCGGCGGCGACCTTCCGCGCCGCCTCCGTCTCGTCGCCGTCGAGGAGGAGGCGAGCCAAGGCGACGCGTGCGTCGAAGTGCTCCTTGTCGCGTTCCACTGCGTTCTCGAGCTGGATCCGCACCTGCTGGCCATTGCCCGTGCCGGCATAGGCCCGCGCGAGAAGGAACGCGGCCTGCCCCGATTCGGGCTGCACCGACACCAGGTCGCGGAACGCGGCGACGGCGCCGTCCGAGTCGTCCAACGCCAGACGGGCGAGCCCGACGATCTCCAGCAGCGGGGGCGCTTTCGGATTGTCGGCGAGGGCGCTTTCGGCGAGGGCGAGCGCCTCCTGAGGGCGACTCGAGCGCAGGTGGAGCCGGCCGAGCAGGACCCGCGGCTGGACGGCATCCGGCCGCGCTTCCATCGCCGCCTGGAGCCGGGAGCGCAGCTCGCCGAGGCGCAACGGCTCGCGCGCGAATGGCGGCCCGGGCGATGACAGCCGCCCCGCCCACGGGCGATCCGGGGGTGTCAGAAAGGACGGCACCCCCCATTCGAGGGCGCCCGGCCGGCTGAACGGAGAACGTGGCGCGACGAAGCGGCCCGCCAATCGAGGCCCAAGCGGCGTTCGATCTGTGGGCCACGTTGTGGGCACGGCCGAGGCGCCCGACGAAATACTGCGTAAATCAGCCGTTTATTGAGCTTGGTTGGCGGAGAGAGAGGACCGCAGATCCAACGTTCTCCGGCTATGGGCATCCCATCAGGCCGGTTGCATACGATGAACTGGTGGTAAGCGGATGGACACCTTGAAGAACCTGCCCTGACGGCGTCCAGGGATCGTGCGGACGGCGTCTCCGCCTGGGTCTGGCCGGTCGGCGGCGGGGATTGTCCCTGGGCGGTGTGGTACCCGGTGTTTTGGCCACCCCTATGCCGCCGCCACAGCCGCCTGCTCGTTCAACGACACACAGCTGACGGACGCCCCCAGCGTTGCCTTCGCGATGTCCACGAGATGCTGATGGTGCGTGAAGAACAGTACCTGGGTCTTCTCTGCCAGCTGTCCCAATAGCCGAAACCCGGCCGCCGCCCTGTCATCATCGAAGTTGATGAACAGGTCGTCGGCGACAAACGGCAGCGCCTCCGCCCGCTCAAGATAGTCTTCAATCGAGGCAACCCGCAGCGCCAGGTACAGCTGATCGGCGGTGCCGGTGCTCATGCCGGACACCGGCACAACGCTCTCATTCGGCCGTACCCCGGTGAGGTGGGCGTTGTCTTGCTCGTCAAAGTCCACGCGCAGGCTGGTGAACGAGCCGGCGGTCATGACCTGAAACAGCTCTCCTGCGCGCTTGAGCAGCGGTGCCTGCTTCTCCCGACGGTAGCGGTCGATGGCCCATTGCAGCAGGATGGCGGACGTTTTGACCCGAACGTACCGCTCGGCCACTTCGCCCATTTCAGTCAGCGCCTCTTCCCTGGCTGCCGCAGCCTGTGCGGCCGCATCATCGCCGCCGATGGCCTGGTACGCTTGGCGTGCCTGCGAGCGGACATCGCCTGCCTCGCCCTGCTGCTTTCTCAAGTCCTCCAGTTCCGCCTGAAGGGACTGTTCCCGGGCTGCCACTTCATCGATGGCCAGCCCCTCGCACTCGGCTTCCAGCTCTTCAACGGTCTTGCCGTCACCGTCCTGCTGAAGCTTTTCTTTGATCTTCCGCCGTTCCTCCCAAAGCGCCCGCTGATTGTCGGACCGCTCGATCGCGGCCTTCAGCTTGTCGTTGTCATCGACGCCTGCGGTCTGCTTAAGGTGGGAGACGGAAGCCGCCAACTCCCGCCGCTGACCTTCAAGCGTCTCGATCTCCTCTTTCAGGCCTTCAACGTCCTCGTCCTGCCTCTCCCGTAGTCCCTGAATCCGCTCGGCCTCGTTGAGCCGCGTCTCCAGCGCCGCAACAGCATCGTCCGCCGCCTTATCAGCAAGGTCCGGTGCAACAACCTGCGCCAGCTGACTGACAACATTTTCGAAGTCGGAAACGTCCCTTCGAATCTTCTCGATGCGGTCGTGTCGCAGCGAGTTGATCCGGCCGGCCGTCTCCCGCATTTGATCGATAATGCCGATCTGAGCATCAACAGCGTCAGCGGCGGTATCGACAGCAAGGCCAAGATCGCCAAGCGCCGCAGTCCATTTTTCCTGCCATTCGGCCAGCGCGTTCCTAGCCGACTCAAGGTCCCGCTGCCGGCGCGCAACGAGCTTGCCAGCTTCCGCGACATCCTTTTCGAGCTGGGACTTCCTGTCGGCTTCGGCCACGCGAACCCGCAGCTCTTCCGCCGCCCGTTCGACAACGATGGACAGGCCATCCGATTCCAGCGTGCCAACATCGACACCCAGCGCAGCCAGCTCACCAATCAACTGCTGCCGTGCCGCCTGCTCTTCGCCACGAACAGCCTCCAGCGCGCTGTCA
>VGEJ01000227.1 GCA_016869335.1 Alphaproteobacteria bacterium
CGCGCACCGCTCGACACCTCCTACGCCTGCGCCGTCGATGCGAAGGGCAACGCGTTCTCGGCGACGCCGAGCGATGTCGCACACGATACGCCGGTCATTCCCGGCACCGGCCTCGCCGTGTCCTCGCGCGGTGCGCAGTCGTGGGCGCGCAGCGGCCACGCGTCAGCCGTCGCACCGGGCAAGCGGCCGCGCCTCACACCCAATCCCGCGCTCGCCCTGACGCGCGGGAAGATGCAGATGTGCTTCGGGACGCCCGGCGGCGACGTGCAGTCGCAGGCCATGCTGCAGACGCTCCTCAACGTCGCGGTGTTCGGCATGAACGTGCAGGCGGCGGTTGAGGCGCCGCGGTTTGCGACCCAGAGCTTCCCCAACTCGTTCGAGCCACACGCCTATCTGCCCGGCAAGCTCCAGATCGAGAAGCGTTTGGCCGATGTCGTCGGCGACGACCTGCGCAAACGCGGCCACGGCGTCGAGGCGTGGCCGGATTGGCCCTGGCAGGCGGGTTCAATGTGCGTGATCCGCAAGAACATGGAGACCGGGCGCTTCGCCGCCGGCGCCGACCCGCGCCGGCCGACCTATGCGCTCGGCTGGTAGGAGCGCGCGATAGATCGTGGGTCGGGGCGCGGCGTGCTCCGGCCTCACCCGCATTCGGCGGGTGCCGCTAGTGGAGTGATTCCAGGAGACGTTTCCCGCGCTGGTGCTTACCGATGATGGTGTCGGCGGTCAGCCCGAGCAGCACCAGGTGCTCGGTGTCGTCGCGCCGCACGAGCACCAGCCGTCGTTTGCCATCGACCGGCGCGACCTCGACGATCGCGAGACGGCGCCCCGTTATGCCGCGCGGACTGCCCCGCGCCGTCAAGCCGAAGCGCCGCGCCACCAGCGCCGCGGCGGCGATCAAGCCGAGGACGAAGAGCAGCGCGAAGACGAAGCGCAGATAGTCTTCGAAGGCCATGCTGGCCTACGCGGCATGGCGCGGGGGGGCGGCGCGTCGATGGGGTCGGCGGGCCCCGTTCGGCGGTCGAGCTGGCCCCGCACGGCGTGTTCCAGATCGCTGAGCCGCGCGATCAGGTCGGCAATGCGCTCGGCCGCGGTCCGGCGAAGGCTCGGCTCGATCTCGCCGATCGCGTCCTCGAGGGCCCCGGCCGCTGGCCACGACGCGCGGCGCCGGGTCGGCGGCGAGCCTCTGGACGCAATGGCGAGTAGCTGGCGAACCTTGCGCGGTGCTGTCGCCTGCGAACCCCGCTCAGCCATTCGAGCGCATTGCCTCCAAGCCCCGCGGCGCCGGGCAGGACAGTGCCGCCGGTATGCTTAACGAACGCTTAAGCCGCCCCCGGCCGCGATCGCGCCCGTTTGACGCTCGGTAGGCTGCCGTCTATGAGACACCCGCGGGAGGTACCCATGGGCTACCGCATCGGCGTCGATATCGGCGGCACGTTCACAGACTTTGCGCTCTACGACGACGACGGCGCGACCATGCACACCCACAAGCGCCTGACGACGCCCAGCGATCCGTCGGAAGCGGTGCTGAGCGGTATCGCTGCGCTTCTCGGCACGGCAGGGGTGCGGGTGGGGCAGGTTGCGGTCGTCGCACACGGTACAACTCTCGTCACCAACGCAGTGATCGAACGCACGGGTGCACGCACCGGAATGCTGGTGACGGCTGGTTTCGCCGACATCCTCGACATGGGTCTCGAGCGCCGCTACGACATGTACGATCTCGCGCTCAAGTTCCCCCCACCTCTGGTGCCCCGCGCGCTGCGCCGCGAAGTGACGGAGCGCATCCACTACGATGGCACCATCGCCACGCCTCTCGACCTCGGCGCGGCGCGTAGCGCTGTCGCCGACCTGATCGAGACCCAGGCGATCACGGCGCTGGCGGTGTGCTTCCTCCACGCCTACGCCAACCCGGCGCACGAGGACGCGGTGGGCGCGATGGTGGCGCGCGAGTTTCCCCAGCTCTACGTCTCGACGTCGGCGGATGTGTTCCCGCACATGCGCGAGTTCGAGCGGTGGACGACTACGACGATGAACGCCTTCACGCAGCCGATGTTCGATCGGTACCTCGCCCGGTTGGAGAGCGGGCTGGCGCAACTCGGTTTCGACGGCCGTTTGTTGATCATGACCTCGAGCGGCGGCGTGCTCGCGCCGGATGCAGCCCGGCGCTATCCGGTGCGCATGCTGGAATCGGGACCCGCCGCCGGGGTCTTGATGTCGGCTCATCTCGGCCGGCTCCTGGCGGTGCCCGACCTCATCGCTTTCGACATGGGCGGCACGACGGCGAAGGGCGCCCTGGTACGCGACTTCGCGCCGCTCAAGAAGTACGAGATGGAAGTCGCGCGCGTGCACGAGTTCAAGCGCGGGAGCGGCCTGCCGGTCAAGGTCCCGGTGATCGACATGCTCGAGATCGGCGCCGGCGGCGGCAGTTTGGCCGAGGCCGACGAGCGGGGGCTGATCCGGGTTGGGCCGCGCAGCGCGGGCGCCGATCCTGGGCCCGCTTGCTATGGCCGGGGTGGCGAGCGGCCCACCCTCACCGATGCCAACCTGGTGCTCGGCTACCTCGATCCGGACTTCTTCCTCGGCGGCGAGATGGCGCTCGATGTCGCCGCGGCCGAGCGGTCGATCGCGCGCCACGTCGCGGAGCCACTCAAACTCGGCGTCGCGCGTGCCGCCTTCGGCATTCACGAGATCATCAACGAAGACGTCGCCCGCGCCTTCCGCGTCCACGCCGCCGAGCGCGGCTTCGACTATCGCAAGGGGACGATGATCGCGTTCGGGGGCTCCGGGCCCATCCATGCGTTGGCGATCGCCCGCAAGCTGCGCGTGCCGCGGGTGGTATTTCCACCGGGTGCCGGGGTGATGTCGGCATTCGGTCTGCTGGTGAGCCCGCTCGCCTTCGAGCTGGCGCGTTCATACCGGGTCTATTTCGATGATCTGGATGCGCGCGCTTTCGCAGCGGTGTTCGCCCCGCTGATCGCCGAGGCGACCGGGTTTCTCGCGCGCGCCGGCGTGCGCGCCGAGGAGGTCAGGGTCCGGCTGCTCCTCGACATGCGCTATCAGGGCCAGGGGCACGAGGTCGAGGTCGCGCTGCCGTCGGCCCGCTCGCCGGAGGCGGCGTTCCCGGAGCTGGAGACGTTGTTCAAGCGCGTCTACGGCCAGGCGTTCGCGGCCAGCCCGCTTGCCGAGCCGGTCGAGATCATCGCCTGGAAGGTCGAGGCGATGACCCCGGACACCGTCCTCAGCGCTGGCTACACGCTCGCCGGCATGGGGGAGGCCGCCCACCCCGGCGCGGCCCTCAAGGGCCGCCGGCGCGCCTATCTCGGTCCCGGCGGCGGTTTCGTCGCGTGTCCGGTGTACGACCGCTACACGCTGCGCCCGGGGACCGCGCTGGTCGGCCCGGCGCTGATCGAAGAGCGCGAGTCGACCTGTGTGATCGGGGCGGGGGAGCGCGTCCATGTCGATGCCCACGCCAATCTGGTCGCCGAGCTGGCGAACTGAGGGGGTATGCAATGACGGGCGCGGCGGCAGAGTTCGATCCGATCAGCCTCGGCATCCTCTGGGATCGGCTGATCTCGATCACCGACGAGGTTGTCTCGACCCTCGTGCGGACCTCGTTTTCGACGATCGTGCGCGAAAGCTATGACCTCACTGTGGTGCTGCTCGACGACGGCGGCAGCCTCGTCGCCCAGGGGACCTACAGCCTGCCGGTATTCATGGGCACCGCGCCGGTCACCCTGCAGCACATGTTGGCGCGTTTTCCGGCCGCGACACTGCGCTCCGGGGACGTGATCGTGACCAACGACCCGTGGCTCGGCACCGGGCATCTGTTCGACATCACGGTGATGCGGCCGGTGTTCCACCGCGGCCGGATCGTCGCGTACACGGTCAGCATCACCCACCTCCCGGACATCGGGGGCACCGGTTTCGGTGCCGCCGCGACCGAGATCTTCCACGAGGGGCTGCGGCTGCCGATTTGCAAGCTGGTCAGGGCCGGCGAGGTCGATTCGTTCTTGCTCGAGCTGATCCGCGCGAACGTGAGGGTTCCCGAGCAGACGATCGGTGACCTGATGGCCAACGTGGCCTGCAACGAAGTCGGCGCCCGCCAGCTCGTCGAGTTTCTCGACGAGTACGACATGCCGGATCTGGCGGCGCTGTCGCGGGCGATTCGTGCGCAGTCCGAGGCCGTCATGCGGCAACGGATCGCCGCCATGCGCCCGGGACGTTACGCCCACCAGATCACGGTCGAGGGCTTCGACGAGGCACTCACGCTGGCGTGCACGGTGGCGGTGAGCGGCGCGGACATCCACGTCGATTTCACCGGCACCGGACCGACCGTGGGGCGCGGCATCAACGTGCCGTTCTGCTACACGCGGGCCATGGCGCTCTACGCGCTGAAGTGCCTGACGCTGCCGACGCTGCCCAACAACGGCGGCTCGGCGGCGCCGATCACCGTGACGGCGCCCGAGAACTGCGTGCTCAACGCGCTGCCGCCGTGGCCCACCGGGGGCCGCCATATCATCGGTCACTATGTCGTGCCGCTGATCTTCGGAGCGCTGGCCGAGGCCGCGCCGGACCGGGTGCAGGCCGACTGCGGCATGATGGACCTGATTACCTTCCAGGGGAGTCATCGCAACGGGCGTGACGTGACGACGATCTACTTCTCGGCCGGCGGGTTCGGCGCCGTCGCGGAGCGGGACGGCCAGAACACG
>VGEJ01000228.1 GCA_016869335.1 Alphaproteobacteria bacterium
CCATCGCCGTCGGGGCGCCGCCACGCGCCTGCTCGATCAGGTCGGCGATGGCGCTGATTGCGCCAACGAGCGGCGCGGCCTCCGCATTGTGCGCGAGGATGGCACCATCGGCGTCAACCACCAGCACCGGGCCGGTGTGGCGGACGACGATCTGCGCCGCGGTGGCGTGGTGGAGGATACCCGCGGCGCTGCCCGTGACGCGACGAGGCGCTGGCGCCCGTTCGGCGTCTGCCGCAGCCGCTCGTTTCTGCGCTCGCATCGCCGCATGTTAAGGAGGGACGATTGACGAAGCCTTGCCGTGCCGGTGCGCCCCCCTTGCCGCCACGGCCGCGAGCGGACAGACTGCGAGCGCCATGCCTCGCCCAGCGCCCCATACCCCAGCGCGCCCGCGACTTGCCCACGTCGGCGAGTGGGTGTTCGACCTCGACAACACGCTCTATCACCACCGCTACAACCTGTTCGCCGAGGTGAACGAGCGCATCAACCGATTCATCACCACGCAGCTTGGGCTCGATGGCGACACGGCGCGGCGGCTGCGCCGCGAGTACTACGAAAGCCACGGCACCACGCTGCGCGGCCTGATGTCCTGCCACGGCGTCGATCCCGATCACTTCCTGCGATACGTGCACGACGTGGATGTCGGCCGGGTGCCCCGGAACGACGCCCTGGAGCGGGCGCTGACGCGGCTTCCGGGGCGCAAGCTGGTGTTTACCTCGGGCTCGTGCGAGTACGCCGAGCGGGTCATGGAACAACTCGGCGTGCGCCATCATTTCGAGGCGGTGTTCGATATCGTGGCGGCCGACTACGTGCCCAAGCCCGAGCCCGCGACCTATGACCGCTTCGTCGCACGCCACGCGGTTGTGCCGCACGCGGCCGTCATGTTCGAGGATATCGCCCGCAACCTCTTGCCGGCCGCTGCCCTTGGCATGACCACAGTCTGGGTCCGCGGCGCCGATCCCCGTGGGCACGAAGGGGCGGACGGCGGCCACATCGATTTCGTCACCGATGATCTGCAGCGGTGGCTCGAGGAGGCACCGCGTCTGCGGCAACTAAACGGTAGGGCGACATGAGCCGAACGGAGTGGGCATGAACCCAAGCGACCTGGAGCCGATCATTGAGGAGGCGTGGAGCCAGCGCGAGCACATCACCGCTGCCACCCCGGGGCAGCCACGCGCTGCCGTGGCGCAAGCCCTCGCCGCGCTCGATTCCGGAGCCGTGCGCGTGGCCGAGAAGCGCGGCGCCGCGTGGCACGTCCACCAGTGGCTCAAGAAGGCGGTACTGCTGTCGTTCCGCCTGAACGACATGGCCACGATCGCTGGCGGCCCCGGCGGGCGGGCCTCCTGGTACGACAAGGTGCCCTCGAAGTTCGATGGCTGGACGGAGTGGGAGTTCCGCGCCGCCGGGTTTCGCGCGGTGCCGGGCTGCATCGTTCGGCACTCCGCCTACATTGCTCCAGGGGTCGTCCTGATGCCGAGCTTTGTCAACCTCGGCGCACACGTCGGCGCCGGAACCATGATCGACACCTGGGCCACCGTCGGGAGCTGCGCCCAGATCGGCCGCAACTGCCATATCTCGGGCGGTGCCGGCATCGGCGGCGTGCTCGAGCCGCTGCAGGCCAACCCTGTCATCATCGAGGATGACTGCTTCGTCGGCGCCCGCTCCGAGGTCGCCGAAGGGGTCATCGTCGAGACTGGCTCGGTCTTGTCCATGGGGGTCTACATCAGCGCCTCGACCCGCATCATCGACCGCACGAGCGGCGAGGTGTTCTTCGGACGCGTGCCAGCCTACTCGGTGGTGGTGCCGGGCAGCCTGCCGGGCAAGCCGCTGCCGGACGGCAGCGCGGGTCCCGCCCTTTACTGCGCCGTGATCGTGAAGCGCGTCGATGCGGGCACCCGAGCCAAGACCGCAATCAACGAGCTCCTCCGCGACTGACGGGGCGTCGACATGACACCTCGGGCGGCGGCAACGTGGTGGTGTGGGATGCGCTCGTCCGCCTCGGCCATTAGATCTTGGTGGCGGCGTTCTTCATCGCCTACTTTACTGGCGAGGACTTGGAGGAGATCCACGAGTGGTCGGGCTACGTGGTCGGTGCGGTGGTGGTGGTGCGCATTCTGTGCGGCTTCGTCGGCTCGAAGCAGCAGCTCGAACCAGGCGAAGTGATGCGGGCCTCTGACTCTGAGCACGAGGGGAACGACGACGATTCGAGCGAGCGCGAGGCCGGGGACGACGGGGAGCGCGAGGGCGCACTGGCGGGGATTCACGGTGCTCTCGCAAACCTCCTGCTGCTCATCGTGATCGCCCACGTCGGGGTCGTGCTGGCGAGCGTCGTCCACCTCGAGAATCTCGTCCGCGCCATGCTGAGCGGGCGCAAGCGGGCCGCCGGTGCGCCGGTGCTCACGTGGGTGACGCTGCCGCTCTCTGGCTTCGCGTGGACCCGGGGCAGGCCAAGGGGCACCGCTCTTCGGCCGGAGCGGAGCGCCATTTCTGCGGCGACTGCGGCACCCCGCTGACGTTTCGCTCCGTCGCAGCGCCCACCGAGGTCGATGTGACGGTGGCGAGCCTCGATGACCCTTTTGCGTTCCCGCCCAGCTTCCACATCTGGACCATGAGCCGGCTCGGCTGGTTCGAAACCGCCGACCATCTGCCGCGTTACGCCGACGCCGGCTCCGATCGCCGCCCCTGAGCCGCCTCGCTTGACCGCGCGCTTGGGCGGCACTACCAGCACGCGATGGCCAACGCCGTGCGGATTGAGGCGCTCCAACTGGCGCGGGAACTGATGCGCTGCCCCTCGGTCACGCCCGAGGACGCCGGCGCGCTCGACGTTCTGTGCCGAGCGCTGACGCCGCTCGGCTTCGCCTGCCATCGCCTCCGGTTCGAGGAGGCCGGGACGCCACCCGTCAGCAACCTCTACGCCCGGTTCGGGACCGCTCGGCCCCATTTCTGCTACGCCGGGCACACCGACGTCGTCCCCCCGGGAGACCTAGCGGCGTGGCGCTACGCCCCCTTTGCCGCAACGGTGGCCGAAGACCAACTTCATGGTCGCGGCGCGGTCGACATGAAGGGGGCGATCGCCTGCTTCGCCACCGCCGTCCAGCGCTATCTCGCGCGCCACGGCCCACCGCCTGGGTCGATCAGCCTGCTGATCACCGGCGATGAGGAAGGGCCGGCGATCAATGGCACCATCAAGGTGCTCGAATGGCTGGCCCGACAGGGCGAGCGGATCGATGCGTGCGTGGTCGGCGAGCCGACCAGCCGGGCGCGGCTTGGCGACACGATCAAGATCGGCCGGCGCGGCTCGCTCAACGGTCGGCTCACGGTTCGTGGCACCCAGGGGCACGTCGCCTATCCGGACCTCGCCGACAACCCGATCCCGCGCCTGATGCGCATGCTGAGCGCGCTGACGGCTGCGCCGCTGGATCGCGGGAGCGCGTACTTCCAGTCCTCGAACCTCGAGATCACGACCATCGATGTCGGCAATCCCGTCACCAACCTGATTCCGGCCCTCGCCCGCGCCGGTTTCAACATCCGTTTCAACGACCATCACAGCGGGGCAGCGCTGGTTCGCTGGCTCGGCGAGCGTTGCGCCAGCGTCGGCGGCGATTTCGAGCTCGCCACGGCGGTCTCCGGTGAAGCCTTCCTCACGCCGCCCGGACGGCTGAGCCAACTGCTCGTCGCGGCGATCGCCCGTGTCACCGGCGCCGCCCCCGAGCTGAGCACGAGCGGGGGCACATCCGATGCTCGGTTCATCAAGGACTACTGCGCGGTGGTCGAGTTCGGACTGGTCGGCCAGACCATGCACAAGATCGACGAGCGGACCCCGCTCGCCGATCTGGCTCGGCTGACCGATATCTATGAGCAGGTGCTGGAGGGGTTCTTTACGGGGGCAATGCGGTGAGCGGCGCGGTGCCGGGGTGGGGCGAGATCGCCCGATCGCTGCTTGGGGCATGGCGGCTGGCGCGGCTCGATCGTGCCGGCATGGCGCTCTTCGACATCTCCATTCCGGGCTTCTGGCGCTCGTTCTTCGCCTCGGTGCTCGTCGCTCCGCTCTACATCTACCTCCTCGCCATCGCACCCGGGGACGCGGCCCCCGCCGCGGCCGAGGATCCCGACCCCGCATGGCGGGCCGTCGTCCTGATCGTGGCCTATGCGCTCGAATGGGCCGCCTTCCCTATCGCCATGATCTTCCTCGCCCGTCTGCTCGGCCTCACGGGCTACTACGTCGGCTACATCATCGCCGCGAACTGGGGCTCGGTGTTGCAGATGGCGCTGTTCGTCATCCCGGCGACCTTGGCCTGGCTCGGCGGCGAAGGCGGGTTCGGCGCTTTTCTGACCTCGCTCGCCACCCTCGCCGCGCTTCTCTACCAGTGGATCATCGCCCGGACGGCGCTGCAGACGACCGCGGTGGTGGCAGCCGCGCTGGTGATCATCGACCTGCTCCTCGGCCTCCTGATCAACGCCGGCGTGCGGCCCTGACCTGACACCGCCATGAAGCTTGCGGCCCGGCCGCCATTTTGGCACTGTACAAGTTATTGTGTCCCTCGGAGCAGGGGACACAATATCTATCTCGCGAGCCGACCGAGGGAATCGCATGGCTACCGAGATCGTCCGCCGCCACGCCGAGGCCTGCAATCCGCTGGATGTCGTAGAGGGCATCCTGGTCGCGCATGAATGGAACTACGA
>VGEJ01000229.1 GCA_016869335.1 Alphaproteobacteria bacterium
AGAAGCGCAGGCCGTCGTAGACCAGGTGCTCGTAGATGTCGTCGCTGAACACCCAGACGTGCGCGTGGGCGAGCAGAACGTCGTCGAGCGCCTTGATCTCGTCGCGGCTGTAGGCGGCCCCCGAGGGGTTGCTCGGCGAGTTGAAGATCAGCCACTTCGTGCGCGGCGTGATCGCGCGGTCGAGCGCCGCGGGGCTCATCTTGAAGCCGGTCTCGATCGAGGTCGGAACGAACACCGGCGTCCCACCCGCCAGCAGCACCATGTCGGGGTACGACACCCAGTAGGGCGTCGGGATCAGCACCTCATCGCCCGGATTGAGCGTGGCGACCATGGCGTTGAAGATCACCTGCTTGCCGCCGGTGCCGACGCTGATGTTCGCGGGCTCGTAATCGAGCTCGTTCTCGCGCTTGTACTTGCCGCAGATGGCGCGCTTGAGCTCCGGCGTGCCATCGACGTCGGTGTAGCGCGTCTCGCCGCGGTCGATCGCCGCCTTGGCCGCTTCACGAATGTGCACCGGCGTATCGAAATCGGGCTCGCCGGCGCCCAGCCCGATCACGTCGCGACCCGCCGCCTTGAGGGCGCGGGCCTTCTGCGACACCGCAATTGTCGGGGACGGCTTGATGCGCGCCAGCGCGTCGGACAGAAAGGCCATGGTCATCCTGCGGCGTGAGAGCTGGCGCGACCGTACGCTCGTTGGCGGGAGAGGGTCAAGGCAAGCGGACGCGCGGGCGAGCCCCGATCAGCCCGGCCCGCGATCAAGCGCGGGGGCATGGAGGCGCAGCTCGGCCAGAGGGATGTGGCATGCGATGCGATGTGCCCCCGCTCTTTGCACCGGCGGCCGTTCGGTCCGGCATTTCTCTCCGATCTGACGCCGGCAACGCGCGGCAAAGGGACAGCCCCCGTCGCGGCGGTGCGCGTCGTCGTGCAGTGCCGCGCGCCGCTCTCGCCACGCGGGATCGGCGAGCGGGAGCGCCGCAAGGAGCGCCTCGGTGTAGGGGTGGTGGGGCGGCGTAAACACCTGCTCGCTCGGCCCCTGTTCCATGACCCGCCCGCCGTACATGACCACGACGTGGTCGGCGAGGTAGCGCACCAGAGCGAGATCGTGGCTGATGAACACCAGACCGGTGGCGTGCCGGCGCTGGATGTCGTCGAGCAGGGCGACGATCGCGGCCTGCACCGAGACGTCGAGCGCCGAGACCGGCTCATCGGCGACGACCAGGGCCGGGTCGCCGGCGAGCGCTCGTGCGATGCTGACGCGCTGGCGCTGGCCGCCCGAGAGCTGGGCCGGCAGCCGGTCGGCGAGGTCGGGCGGAAGCCGGACCATGGCGAGCAGCGCCGCCACCCGCCTGGCCACCTCAGCGGCTCCGCGTACCGTGGAGAGCTTGCGCACCGCGCGGGCGATCTGGTGGCCAACGGTGAGGCTCGGGTTCAGCGTCTGGTCGGGGTTCTGGAACACGATCTGGAGGGCGCCGCGCTGCTCGGGCCGGCGGCGCCCGACGGGCATCGTGCCGACCGCTTCGCCGCGGAAGTGCACCTCACCAGCGCTCGCCGTCTCGATCCCGAGGATCACGCGGGCGAGGGTCGATTTGCCGCTGCCCGACTCGCCGACCAATGCAACCGTCTCGCCTCGCCGCACGACGAAACTCACGCCATCCACGGCCTGCAAAGGCCGTGCGCCGCGCTCGCGGCGCCAGCCGCCGAGAGCGGTTGCGGCGCGGTAGTGCTTGCGCACATCCGTGAGTCGGAGGAACTCCTCGCCCGGGGGCGCAGGCGAGGGATGCGCGGCTGGCGGTGACGCGGGACCAGAGCCGATCTCGGCCAGGCGCAGGCAGCGCACCGCGTGCTCGGGGCGGTCGGGCAGCGGGGTGAGTGCCGGTTCCCGGCGATCGCAGAGGCCGATCAGGGCGTGATCACAGCGCGCCGCGAAGGCACAGCCCGGCGGCATCGCGCCGGGTGTCGGCGGCTGGCCGCGGATGGCCATCAGTGGACGCTCGGAGCGGCGGGCACCGGGCGCGGGGACACACGCAAGCAGGCCCCGCGTATAGGGATGTTGCGGCGCGGTGAGGACACCGGTCGTGGTGCCGGCCTCGACGATCCCGCCGGCGTACATGATGAGCACGCGATCGCACACCTCGCGCACCAGCCCGAGGTTGTGCGAGATGAACAGCATCGCCATTCGATAGCGCCGGCGCAGCTCACCGAGCAGGCCGACGATGGCCGCTTCGACGGTCGCGTCGAGCGCCGTCGTCGGCTCATCCAGCACCAGAAGCTCGGGCCGGCCGAGGAGCGCCATGGCGATAACGGCACGCTGCTGCTCGCCGCCCGAGAGTTGGTGTGGGTAGGACCTGAGGATGCGGCTAGAGTCGGGCAGATGCACCTCGCCGAGCGCCGTCAAGACGCGCTCGCGCACCGCCGCCTGCGATACGTCCTCGTGCGCGGCCACCACTTCGGCGAGCTGCGCAGCCAAGCGCAGGCTCGGGTTCAGCGCCGCGGTCGGCTCTTGGTACACCATCGCGATCTTGCCGCCGCGAAGGCGGCGCAGACGCTCGCTCCCGAAGCCGGCGATGTCCTCGCCGCGATAGCGGATGCGCCCGGCGCTGATGGCCCCCCCCGGGCCGTTATGGCGCAGGAGAGCCAGCGCGAGGGTCGACTTGCCACAGCCCGACTCGCCCACCAGGCCGACGGCCTCGCCGGTGCCGAGCGTCAGATTGACGTCGCGGACCGCCGTTACGACACCGGAGCGCTGGCGGTACTCAACCGCCAGGTTCTCGATGTCGAGCACGGGCGTTTGGGCGTGTATGGCTCAGCCCCGCGCCGCCGCCGTGCGCAAGCCGTCGGCTAGCAGGTTGCAGGCCAGCACCAGCGAGCTCAGCGCCAGGCAGGGGAACACCGTCATGTGCGGGAACACGAACGCAACCGGGCGCGCCTCGTTGATCATGCCGCCCCAGTCGGCATCGGGCGGCGGCAGGCCAAGGCCAAGGAAGCCGAGCACGCCGATCGTGATGGTCACATAGCCGAGCCGCAAGCAGGCATCGACGATGAGCGGCCCGCGCGCGTTCGGCAGGATCTCTACCAGCGCGATGTACCATGTCGACTCGCCGCGCGTCTGGGCGGCCACGACGTAATCCCGGTTGCGCAGATCGAGGGTCAGGCCGCGCACGATCCGCATGATGCCGGGAGCGCTGGCGAACGTAATGGCGATGACGATGTTCAACCCCGATGCCCCCACGGTCGCGATCACCAGGATGTAGAGGATGAGTACCGGGAAGGCGAGAACGAGGTCGGCCAGCCGCGAGAACAGCTCATCGATCCAGCCGCGCAGGTAGCCAGCGGCCAGACCGGCAGTGATGCCGACGGCGTAGGCGCAGGCGGTGGCGAGCGGCGCGTAGAACAGGACCGTTCGCGCGCCCCAGATCAGACGCGACAGGATGTCGCGGCCGAGCTGGTCGGTGCCGAGCCAGAACGTGCCAGCCTCGGCGAATGGGGTGCCGGGCAGCGCAAACGGCTGGAGCAGCGCATTGGGCGGGAACGGCGCGAGGTAGGGCGCGAACAGCGCGACCACGGCCCACAGCGAGATGGTGCCGGCCCCGATGACGGCCAGCGGACTCGCGGCGAGGCGCGCAAACGCGCGGCCGGCGCGGGGTGTCGGCGGGGGGGTTGGGGGTGCGGGCATCATCACCGACCCACCTCAGGCGAACCGGATCCGCGGGTTGAGCAACGTGTAGCCGATATCGGCGATGGTCTGCGTGGTCACGGCGACGAACACCGCGACCATCGTACACGCCTCGATCAGGTAGATGTCCTGGTTGAGCGAGGCTTCCAGGAGCAGCGCGCCGAAGCCCTTATAGGCAAAGAAGAACTCGACCACGATGACGCCCGACAGGAGCCAGTTCACTTGCAGGGTGATGACAGTGAACGGGGCGATCAGCGCATTTCGGAGCGCGTGCACGAGCACGATCCGGCGCTGGCGCAGCCCCTTCAGGATGGCGGTGCGGATGTAGGGCATGCCCATGACGTCGGCCATCGCCGAGCGCGTCATGCGGGTAACGTAGCCGAGATCGTAGAGGATCAGCACCAAGGCCGGCAAGATCATCTCGGCCGCATCGAACCCCTCGGCCATGGCGCTCGTGCCGGGTAGCCAGTGCAGGGCAAAGACGAACAGCGCCGACAGGAACGCGGCCGAAGCGAACTCCGGCACCGAGGTCGTCACCACGCTGAACAGCGAGATGGTGCGATCGAGCGCCGAGCCCTCGCGCATGCCGGCGAGGACACCGAGCGCAAGCGCGAGCGGAATCATGACGGCGAAGACGACCACGCCGAGCACGGCGGTGTTGGCGAGGCGCGGCCAGAGCACCTCGGCCACCGGGACCTTGAACCGGACCGACTCGCCGAACTCGCCAGCGAGCAGGCGTCCGAGCCAGCCCACGTAGCGCTCATGTAGCGGCGCTAAGTAGCCGTGGGCGTCGAGCCACAGATGACGTTGTTCGGCGCTGACGTAGGGTCCGAGCACGCGCGTCGCCACGCTGCCCGGAGAGACTTCGAGCAGCAGGAAGACGAGGATCGACACGGCGATCATCGTCAGGGCCATCAGCCCGATACGGCGCAACAGGAAGGCGATCATCGGGCGGCAACGCCGCGGCGCTGGACCGCGCGGCCACAGCCCCGGCCGCCGGCGC
>VGEJ01000230.1 GCA_016869335.1 Alphaproteobacteria bacterium
CAAGGCGCTCGCGACATGGCAGAACCGGAGCAGGTCGCTCAACCCGGGCTCCCCGGCAGCGTGACTTCCAGGAAGGCGAAGTCGGGCGAGCAGTCCGCGAAGCCGTAGTCGACGCCGGCAGGAATGGAGCAGGCGTCGCCCGCCTGCAGTGCCTCCGATCCTCCGCACTTGAGCATGGCACGGCCAGTCTCGATAAAGAGGAAGAGAAACTCACCCGCGTGGCGCGATGCGGGCAGGATCGTGGCGCTGTGCGCGCGCACCGCCCTAGCGCTGGCGAGGCCATCGGTCGCGGCGGCGATGCCCAGGTCGCGCGCTTCGAATCCCTCGCGCCACGGCGTCCATTGCGCGTTCGCGGCGACATGGCGCACGAAGCGCTGGCCGCCATAGCGGCGCCGGCGGTCGCCGGGCGGTCGCGGCAGCGTCATCGACCAGTCGGCGTGCGTCGAATGCTCGGCGGGGCAGGCGACTTCGACCACCGCCGCGCCCGCGGCGGTCTCCATCACGCGGTGGCGGATGCGCGGCGGCTGCAGCACGCAGTCGCCGGCCTGCATCACGAAGGGCTCGCCTTGGTCCTCGTAGGCCACGCGGATCCAGCCCTGCACGCAGTAGATGAGCTGGCAGCGCACCTTGTGAAAGTGGGTGTAGTCGGGCACGGGGCCGCCTTCGGTCAGGCGGATGTGCGAGGCGATGAAGCGCCCGCCGAGGCGGGTCGGTATGAGGTCGCGGTACTGCAGCCCGGCGCGTCCCGGGATCCAGGCCGCGTCCTTCGCGAAGCGCGTCACCACGCGTTCGGGCACGAGGTCCGGGATCACGATGGGTGGATCCGCATCGACGAACTCCACGCGCGTGCCATTGGGCGCGGTGAGCGCCGGCTGCAGCTCGGGGGCGGGAACCGCAATTCGCACGACGCCGGCCGCTCCCCGGTGCGCCTTGTCCAGGCGCAGCCGCAGGCCATGGCCGGATATTGCGGTGGTGACCGGCCCGTCCGCCGGGCTGATCTGCTCCACGCGAAAGCCGAGCTTGTCCGTGAAGAAGGCGAGCGTCGGGTCAAACGGCTCGCCGGGGAGGACGACTTCTGCGGTGGTGGCGTTATCCATCGGGTCAGGTGACGGCATGGCGCTCGCGGTAGTGCGGCTGCTCCCACGCGCGGGTCTGCAGCACGTCCTTGAGCACTGCGACCGCATTCCAGGCGTCGATGTAGCGCGAGTAGAGGGGGGCGAAGCCGAAGCGCAGGATGCCGGGCTCGCGATAGTCGCCAATCACGCCGCGGTCGATGAGCGCGCGCATGATCGCGTAGCCGCCCGGATGCCGGACGCTGACCTGGCTACCGCGCCGCTGCGGGTCGCGCGGGCCGACCGGTTCGAGTCCGAGCCCTGCGCATTCCTGCGCGAGAAGCTCGATGAACAGCTCCGTAAGCTGGATGGACTTGGCGCGCAGGCGCGGGATCGTGGCCTCGAGCACCAGGTCGATGCCCGCCTCGGCGACCGCCATGGAGAGCACCGGCGGCGTACCGCAGAGGAAGCGCGCGATCCCGTCGGCCGCGCGGAAGGTCGGGCTGAAATCGAAAGGCGTGGCATGGCCCCACCATCCGGAGAGCGGCTGCTCGGACCGTTCCTGCAGCCGGCGCGCCGCGAACACGAACGCAGGCGCGACCGGCCCGCCGTTCAGGTACTTGTAGCAGCAGCCCACCGCGAAGTCGGCCTCACAGGCGACCAATTCCACCGGCACGGCGCCCGCGGAATGCGACAGGTCCCAGGCCACGAGCGCGCCCTTGCGGTGCGCGCGCTCGGTCAGGGCCGCCATGTCGAGCATGTTGCCGTCGCGGTAGTTGACGTGCGTGAGCAGGAGGACCGCGCAATCCTCGTCGATCGCGCCTTCGATATGCGCCGGGGAATCGACCAGCCGCAGGCGATGCCGCTCGCCGCGCACACGCGCCGCACCTTCGGCGATATAGAGGTCGGTGGGGAAGTTCTCGCGCTCGGAAACAATGCTGCGGCGTCCGGGCCGAAGCGATAGCGCCGCCTGCAGCACCTTGTAGAGGTTTGCAGAGGTGCTGTCGGTGACGATGACCTCGTCTTCGCCGGCGCCGACAAGGCGCGCGATCTTGGCCCCAAGCCGCCAGGGCAGGCGATGCCAGCCGGCGTCGTTCCAGCTGCGCACGAGCCCGTCGCCCCATTCCTGGCGCAGTACGCGGCTGGCGATCTGCTCGGCGCGCTTCGGCAGGGCGCCCAACGAGTTGCCGTCCAGGTAGACGACGTCATCCGGCAGGTGGAACGCCCCGCGCAGCGGCGCCAGGGGGTCCGCGGCATCGAGCGCAGCCAGCGCGGCGAGATCCAGGCGCGTGGCGGAGGTCCGGGCAGAGAGCATCACGACATTGTCCGCTCGTACTGCGTGACAAAAGTGGCGAAGTGGCATGCCATTTGCGTCTGGAGTGGCATAAAGTTGTGCATTGCTCCTTTCGACAGGTGGATCATGCCGAAGCCCGCGATCGTCCTTGACCGCTTTGACCTGCAGATGCTCGATGTCCTCCAGCGCGAGGGACGCATCACCAACGCGGAGTTGGCCGAGCGAGTCTCCCTCTCGCCCTCGGCCTGCCTGCGCCGCTTGCGCGCACTGGAGGCATCCGGTGTCATCCTCGACTACCGCGCGCGGCTGGCTGGATGGCGCGCGACTGGGCTACGGCATCGAGGACTATGTCAGCGTTAACCTGAACCTGACGCAGCGCGCCGATCCGCGCGAGCGGTTCCATCAGCTGGTGGCGTCCTGGCCGGAAGTGATCAGCGCGGCGATCGTCACCGGCGAAACCCAGTACGTGCTGCACGTGCGTGCACGCGACATGCAGCATTTTTCGGAATTCGTGATCGAGAGACGGATAGGAAAATCTATCCGCCCCAGGCTGCGTTGCTCCGCACGATTTGGTCATTCTCCCGCTCCACGGTCCCGGTTTGACGGCGCACAATGAGGCTTATGTCGCCCAACGAGCCGATATTGGTAAATATTTTCATTTAGATCACAATACACACAAAATTTACGCTCCCATAAAGAACGATAGATTATATTGGTGGGATCACCTTTATATTTTTGAGGATATGATGTTTGATATTTTCCCTTATATGACATCTAAATAACTAAACGATCATAATAGGTATTTAGAGTGCCCCACCAAGACCTAGAAGAATAAATGATTTTAAACCACTCTTCATAAATCTTGCTCAGACATCACACTATCAAGTCATCTTTGGTGGACTATCTGGTAGTTTAAGATCTTACCTGAGAAGAAGAAGAGTAGATGCAAGATTTATCGGAGAATCAACGGATAGGAAAATCTATCCGCCCCAGGCTGCGTTGCACCGCACGATTTGGCCATTCTCCCGCTCCCCGGTCCCGCTTTGACGGCGCACAATAAGGCTTATGTCGCCCCACGAGCCGCTATTGGTAAAGAACAAGGCCTACCCGCCGCCGAAGCGGGCACAGCCGCTGGAGATGATCTGAAACAAGTGATATGGCGCAGCGCACGGCGCGAAAAACGATAAAGCCCCTCCCCGGCGCCTTTGCCGGGAGGTAAGCTCTGCGCTGGGCATTCAACAGCGGGGGCGGTCATGCACAAGGTCTCGGTGCCGGCGGAGACGCTGGAATATATTCGCGTGCGGCGCGGCAAAGTGCACCTGTACGACACCCTCGACCCGGCCAAGACCGCGCTGGTCGTTATCGACATGCAGGATACGTTCGTCAGCCCGGAACAGCCGGCCTACGTACCCTATGCGCGTGGCATCGTGCCGAACATCAATCGCCTCGCCGAAGCGCTCCGCCGTTCCGGCGGGACCGTTGTGTGGGTGATCACGACGTTCGACGACAAGACGCTCGATGCCTGGGGCAATTTCTTCAACATCTTCTACACGCCGGAGCGCCGCGCCATGCTGCATGGCGCGCTGCGCGACGGCGCGTCTGGACACCGGCTGTGGCATGAAATGGACCGCCAGGCGGACGACTGGACAGTGGTGAAGGACCGGTTCAGCTGCTTCATCCAGGGCTCCTCCGACATCGAAGCCCGCCTGCGCAAGGCCGGTATCGACACGGTGCTGATCACCGGGACGCTGACCAATGTCTGTTGCGAATCGTCGGCGCGCGACGCGATGATGCGCAATTTCAAGGTGGTGATGGTATCCGACGGCAATGCCGCAGCGACCGATGCCGAGCACAGCGCGACACTGTCGATCATGATGAAGAACTTCGCCGACGTGATGACGGCCGATGAAGTGATCATCCGCTTCGCGGCGCAGTCGGCGAAAGCCGCCGCGGGAGACTGAGCGGGTGAAAGTCTAACGGATAGGAAAATCTATCCGCCCCTGACCGGCGTGAAAAAACTGGTCCAGATTCAGTGAGGGGAAATGCCGATTTTCTACACTGGAAAGGATCAAGAAATGCCCAAGGGAGTGCGTTTAAAACCCGAGCAGGCTGTGGCCAAGCTGCGGGAGATTGAGGTCAAGTTATCGCAAGGCAAGGACGTTCTGACGGCCTGCCGCGAGGCCGGCGTGACGGACAAGAGCTACTAGCGCTG
>VGEJ01000231.1 GCA_016869335.1 Alphaproteobacteria bacterium
TGCGGTGGCGACGACCACCGAGACCGAGATGCAGATGGGCATGGGCCTGCCGGTGGCGGCGCGGGTCAAGGCGAGTGGCGGCCTGCCCGCGCTCGGCATCGACATCACCTCGAACTATTCGGGCGACATGTTCGCGCAGATGCGGCTGTTCATGCAGACGCAACGCGCCCTCGAGAACCACGTGCTGGAGGAGCGCGGGCTGACCCCCGGCGTGATCAGGCTCAAGGCCCGCGACGTGCTCGAGTTTGCGACCATCGGCGGTGCCCGGGCCATCGGACTCGACGCGCAGATCGGCAGCCTGACGCCCGGCAAGGCGGCCGACATCGCGCTCATTCGCGCCGATGGCATCGGCATGGTGCCGGCTCCCGACGCAGTGGGCGCCATCGTGCTCTATGCCAACGCGGGCGATGTCGACAGCGTGTTCGTGGCCGGCCGGCCGATCAAGCGGCGCGGCGCCATGCTGGGCGTCGATTGGCCGACGGTGCGGGCGCGGCTCCTGACCTCGACCGAGCGGCTCTACGCCAACGGGGCCTGGATCCCGCTCTCCGAGATCGAGCCGATCTGGCGCGGCGGCTTCCACTTCGAAGGTGCCGCGCCGGCCAGCTAATTCGGGGTACGGCTCCGGACGAAGAGGAAATCGCCGCCGTCGTGGCCGGCGAAGCGGATGTCCGAGTACTCGGGCGTCTGCGGCGCGTTCAGCATCACTGGCCGGCGAACGGCGAGGAACAGCTCGGTCCTGTTCATGACGCCGTCATTCGCCTGCAGCGCGTCGAGCAGGGCCGCGGCAAACACCGAGTGCTCGCTGCCACCGCCGGCGTCGGTGACCGGATCCAGCCCCCCGAGGACATCACGACGAGAGCCCGATTTTTATATATTATCCAAATATATTCAGGTCTTTATGGAGTTATATTGATGATCCGCATAAATGTACCAGAGTAGCAGCTATCGACGACGAGCATGACGTGCTTGGCGTCCATGGCCTTGAGCGCGTCGGTGATTGTCGTCGTCGGCACCCATTTCACTTGGGTGTCTTCGGTGGCATCGACCGGGAGCCAGTATCCGCGCTCGTCCCCCCTCATCGAGGATCCCGTAACCGGCTCAGTATATCAACAGGTTATCTTTGGATGTTAAGGCCGTGCGGTAGCGATCGAGGGCCATCACGACGTCGGCGCGCGTGGCATCGAGCAGGAGCTCCACCGCATAACCGTAGTCCCGCTCCAGCACCGCTGCGAGCGCCTTGGCGTCGTTGACCGCCGTCTTCAAAACGCGGCAGCGCCGTGTAGTTGTTGTTGCGGATCACCAGCAAGTAGTAGGTGCCAAAGTCCTCCGAGCGATAGTCGAGCGCCGCCGTTTGCTGCCCCTCGGCGGCGTCGGCCTCTGGCGTCGGGTCGGGGGTCTTGGGGTTGACCGTTCCGTCGAGCGCTCGGCAGCCGGCTTATCGGGCGGCAGAACGTAGCCCGTATCGCCCTCGGGCAGCGTCGCCTCGGGCTCCGGCGGGACGTAGGCCGTGGCCACCGCGGGGGCCTCGGGCTCGGTGCCGTCCGCCTTGGCCACACGGATCGCGGCAGCGGACTCGTCCTGGCTCAGCGACCGCCAACCGTCGATGCGCTGGTCGACCGCGGCGATCTCCGTGGCGTCGAGGCGATAGCGCAGGCGGCGCACTCCCGCCTAGGCCTCACGGCGCAGATCATCTTCGCGCGCGGCCGTGGCAAGGCGGTACCAATAGAACGCCTCGGGCTTGTTCTCCGCGACGCCTTCGCCATTCTCGAGGAGGCGCGCGAGGTTGATCTGCGCGAGCGCCCAGCCCTGCTCGGCGGCGCGGCGGTACCACAGCGCCGCCAACTGGAAGTCCTGCTTCACGCCGAGACGGCGCTCGTAGGCAACGCCCAGGTCATTCTGCGCCCGGGCGACCCGACATCGGCCGCGGCGCGGAACAGCGCCACCGCCTTGGTGAGGTCGCGCGCGATCCCGGCCGGATCGACGCGCAGCCCGACATAGTCCGAGCGCAGATCCGTCAGGAACTCGCCTTGAAAGGCGGTCTGGTGCGGGGTCAACCCATCAGGCACTTCGGCCCATGCCACCACGATCGGGACCCTGGCGCGATCCAGCCAGGCCTTGAGCCGCGCGTCCTTCGCTGGCTCGGTCGGCTGATCGAACAGTACATCGATGCCGATGGCGCGCACCCCGCCTGCTTCGAGGGCGACGATCCACTCGCCGAGCTGGCCCCGATCGATCGGCGAGCGGTAGGGCATCCCGGCCAGCGTCGTCTCGTCGATGCCGAGCACGATGATATCGCCGCGCTGTGCGGGCGGCGGCCGCAGCCACGCCACGCGCAGATCAGCGACCCAGTTCTCGGCGAAAGCGACGACCGGCAACAGCCGGCCCGCCCCGACCGTCACGAACACCGTACCAAGCCCCAGCGCCGCGAGCAGGGCGATCCGCCGGAGCCATCGCATGCGCTGTCCGATCAGCGGCCCTCGACCGCCGCTAGCACGGCTTCTACGTGGCCCGAGACCTTCACGCCGCGCCACACGTGCATCACCTTCCCCTTCTCATCGATCAGGAACGTGGCGCGATCGATACCCATGTACTTGCTGCCATAGAGGCTCTTCTCGATCCACACGCCGTAGCGCTCGCAGAGCGCCCCGTCATCGTCGGAAACGAGGGTGACGGTCAGGCCGTGCTTGGCTTTGAACTTGTCGTGCTTGGCCACACTGTCCTTCGAGACGCCGATGATCTCGGCGCCCGCGGCGGCAAAGCGCGAAGCGGCGGTAGTAAAGCCGACCGCCTCCTTCGTGCAGCCCGGCGTGTCATCCTTCGGATAGAAGTACAGCACCACCTTTCGGCCGCGCAGATCGGCGAGCCGCACGGTGCGGCCGCCGTCGGCTGGCAACGTGAACGGCGGCGCCGGCTCGCCCGCCGTGACGGTCGAGGTCTTGGCCATGACATCTCCCGACGGTCTGGCGCTCCGAACACCCCGGCAAGACTGGGCGCGGCCGGCTCGGTTTGTCAATCGCGCGGCGCACAAGCGCTCGACAGCGGCTGAGCTCGGCGCCATGGTGCGGCGTGATGGATCTCGTCATTGCGCCTCGGGTCCGCGCCGCGCTGGCAGAGGGTCGTCCAGTGGTGGCCCTGGAGAGCTCGCTCATCACGCATGGGTTGCCGTGGCCCGACAATCGCGACACCGCGCTCGCCGCCGAGGCCGCGGTCTTGGCGGCGGGCGCTGTGGCGGCCACCGTGGCGATCACGCGCGGCCGGCCGGTGGTGGGGATCGACGCGGTTGAGATCGAACGCTTCGCCCGGGCCGGGGATGTTGCCAAGGCGAGCCGGCGCGATCTCGGTGTCCTGGCCGCCACTTGCCGCGACGGCGCCACGACGGTGGCCGGGACCATGGCGCTTGCCGTGCTCGCCGGCATCGCGGTCATGGCGACCGGCGGTATCGGCGGTGTGCACCGCGGCGCCGAACGGAGCTTCGACGTCTCGGCCGATCTGAACGAACTCGCACGGAGCGACGTCGCCGTCGTGTGCAGCGGGGCCAAAGCCGTCCTCGATCTGCCCAAGACGCTCGAGGTGCTCGAGACCATGGGCGTCCCGGTGATCGGCTATCGCACCGATCGCTTTCCCGCGTTCTACGTGGCGGACAGCGGTCTTGCGGTCGACGCCCGTCTCGACGCTCCGGCCGCGATCGGCCGCGTCCTCGCGGCCAGGCGGGCGCTCAAGCTGCGCGGCGGGGTCGTCATCGCCAATCCCCCGCCGCCGGAGGTTGCGATTCCCGCGGGCGAGATGGCGGCGTGGCTCGCCGCTGCCGAGGCCGAAGCCGCTGCCGGGAGGATCGGCGGCAGCGCCCTCACGCCCTTCCTGCTCGGCCGGCTGGTGGCGCTGAGCGAAGGCCGGACGCTGGCGGCGAACAGAGCGCTCGTCGTGGCGAACGCGGCGCTTGCCGGTGCGATCGCGGTGGCCCTCGCGGCGGTCTCGCGTGCGGGCTGAAGCTGCAACCCTACTTGGTCGCCTGCCGGAGGAAGGCGATCACGTTCTCGACGTCCTCCTCCTTCTTCAGTCCGGCAAACGCCATCTTGGTGCCCTTCACCACCTCGCGCGGCGCCTCGAGGTAGTCTTCGAGGGTCTCTTCGTCCCATGTGATGCCGGACTCCTGCATCGCCTTGGAGTACTTGAAACCCTCGATGGTGCCTGCGGCGCGACCGAACAGTCCATGTAGATTGGGACCGACCTTGTTCTTGCCGCCGGCCTCGGTCGTGTGACACGCTTGGCACTTCTTGAACACCTTCTCGCCGGCCTTCGGATCGCCATCGGCCCAGGCTGAGCCCGCCAAAGCGACGACGACCGCCGCCGCAAGCACCATCACCCTCTGCATTGGTCCGCACCTCCCGTGCGTTGTGCTTTGCGCGACCCCGCGCGCGGCGAGCGGCTCTTAGCACGGCGACGGAGGCTGCGAAAGGCGTCAGGCGCGGGCCCGCACGGTGCGTTTGCCGCCCATGTTGAGGAGGTAGAGGCCCGAGATCATCAGGACGAGCGCGCCCCAGATCCACGAGCTCAGC
>VGEJ01000232.1 GCA_016869335.1 Alphaproteobacteria bacterium
GCCCCCGCCAGCCCCGGCACGCGATCGCGCAGGTTGAGGACCGCGCCGAGGCGCGAGGCGAGCGGCGCGTAGCGCGGCAGGTACGCGACCAAGCGCTCGCGCGCCGTCGCCGCGTGGTGGCGCCGCCAGTGCACCATGAACTCGATCTTCATGCGAGCCATGTCGACGCCGGTCGGGCACTCACGACGGCAACCCTTGCACGAGACGCAGAGGTCCATCGCCGCCCACATTTCGGGCGCGGCGAGCGCCGCTGGTCCGAGCTGGCCGGTGAGCGCGAGACGCAGGCTGTTGGCCCGGCCGCGGGTGAGATGCTGCTCGTCGCGGGTGACGCGGAACGAGGGGCACATCACCTCGGGAGCGGACTTGCGGCAGGCACCGTTATTGTTGCACATCTCGACGGCGCCGAGGAATCCGCCCCACGCCGACCAGTCGAGTGCCGCGGCCGGCGCGCGGTCGGCGTAGTCCGGCGCGTAACGGAACAGGCGGCGGTCGTCCATCCGCGGCGGCCGCACGATGCGGTGGGGGTTGAACAGCCCGCGCGGATCGAACAGATCCTTGATCTCCTCGAACGCCCGCACGATGCGGGTGCCGAACATCGCCTCGTGGAACTCCGAGCGCACGATGCCATCGCCGTGCTCGCCCGAGTGCGAGCCCTTGTACTCGCGCACCATGGCGAAGGCTTCCTCGGCGATCACGCGCATCTTGCGCACCTCGGCCGGGTCCTTGAGGTTGAGGATCGGGCGCACGTGGAGGCAGCCGACCGAGGCATGCGCGTACCAGGTCGCGCGCGTGCCGTGGCGCTTGAACACCGCATCGAGCCGCGCGGTATAGGCCGCCAGGTGCTCGAGCGGCACGGCGCAGTCCTCGATGAAGGAGACCGGTTTCCCCTCGCCCTTCATCGACATCACGATGTTGAGCCCGGCCTTGCGCACCTCCCACACCGCCGCCTGGAGCGCCGGATCGGTGATCCGTACCGTGGCGCTCGCAAAGCCGTGATCGGCCATCAGCGCCTCGAGCTGCCGGAGCCGGCGGACCTGCTCCGCGGCGTCCTCACCCGCGAACTCGATGAGCAGGAGCGCGTCGGGCTCGCCTTCGACCACCCGTTCGATGGTCGGGCGGAAGGCGGCGATGTCGCGGGCGAGCGTGATCAGCGAGCGATCGACGACCTCGACTGCCGCCGGCTCCAGCGTCACGATGTGCCGGGTCATGGTCATGGCGTCGTGGAAGCTGGCAAAGCGGCAGACGCCCAAGACCTTGTGCGGCGGAACGGGCGCGAGGTCGAGCTCGAGCGCGGTGAAGAAGGCGAGCGTGCCCTCGGACCCGACCAGCATCCGTGCCATGTTGTGGCCATTCGGGTGGATCGAGTCGAGGTTGTAGCCGCCGACCCGGCGCAGGAGCTTCGGGATGCGGGCATCGATCTCCACGGCCTCGCGCACCGCGATGGCGCGGAGCCGCGCCACCAGATCACGGTAGCCGGTCGGCCCCTCGATCCCGCTGAGATCCTGCGGCACCGGGCCAAAGCGCCAGCGCTCGCCGCCCGCCAGCACCGCTTCGATGGCGTGCACGTTGTGTACCATGGTGCCGTAACGGATCGAGCGCGCCCCGCACGAGTTGTTGCCGGCCATGCCGCCGACGGTGGCCCGGCTCGCGGTCGAGGGATCGATCGGAAAGAGCAGGCCGTGCGGGCGGAGCTCCCGATTCAGGCGATCCAGCACCACACCCGGCTGCACCCGCACCCGCCGCGCCGCGGCATCGAACTCCAGGATGGCGTCGAAGTGCTTCGCGGTATCGACCACGATCGCTTCGGCCACCGTCTGGCCGCACTGCGAGGTGCCGGCGCCGCGCGGCAGCACCGGCACGCCTTCCTCCGCGGCGATCGCGATCACGGCGCGGATGTCGTCCTCGGTCCTGGGCACGACGACGCCGATCGGCTCGACCTGGTAGATCGAGGCATCGGTCGCATAGCGGCCGCGGCTGAAGGCATCGAAGTGGACCTCGCCCGCCACGTTCCGGCGCAGCCGCGCGGCGAGCGCCAGATCGCCGATCCTGTGGGCATTGGGGCGGTACGGCGCTTCGCCGAGGCGGGTGGCGGGCATGGCGCAGACTCGGCATCGGCCGCCGGCGCGTCAACCGAAAACGGTTGAGCCGGAGCGCTGGGGGCTGGCATAAACTCGCGCTCACCATCAGGGTCACCGCGATGCCACATCCGAGCGGCCGCCACTTCCTCCAGATCCCGGGGCCGACCAACGTGCCCGAGCGCGTGCTGCGGGCGCTGGCACAGCCGACCATCGACCACCGCGGGCCGGCGTTCCAGGCCATGACGCGCGAGGTTCTGGCCGGGCTCAAGCGGGCCTTTCGCACCGCGGGGCCGGTCCTGGTCTATCCCGCATCGGGCACCGGGGCGTGGGAGGCAGCGCTGGTCAACGCGCTCTCGCCGGGCGAGCGCGTGCTGATGTACGAGACCGGCTACTTCGCGAGCCAGTGGCGGCGCATGGCCGAGCGACTCGGGCTCGACGTGCTGTTCCTCCAGGCAGACTGGCGGAGCGCCGTCGACCCGGCGGCGCTGGCAGCGGCGCTCGCCGACGACCGCGTTCACGCGATCAAGGCGGTATGCATCGTGCACAACGAGACCTCGACTGGCGTGACCAGCGCCATCCCCGCGATCCGGGCCGCCATCGACGGCGCCGGCCACCCCGCTCTCCTGCTGGTGGATACCGTGTCCTCGCTCGGCTCGCTCGAGTACCGGCACGATGCCTGGGGCGTCGATGTCACGATCACTGGCTCGCAGAAGGGCCTG
Source organism: Alphaproteobacteria bacterium (assembly GCA_016869335.1). Taxonomy (GTDB): domain Bacteria; phylum Pseudomonadota; class Alphaproteobacteria; order VGEJ01; family VGEJ01; genus VGEJ01. The sequence continues at coordinate 2,798 of VGEJ01000232.1, forward strand.
ATGCTGCCGCCGGGCCTCGGCTTCAACGCGGTGAGCGCCAAGGCGCTGGCGGCGGCGCGGACGGCGCAACTGCCCCGCTCCTACTGGGACTGGGCGGAGATGCTCACCGCCAACGACAAGGGTTTCTTCCCCTACACCCCGGCGACGAACCTCCTATTCGCGCTGCGCGAAGCCCTGGCAATGCTGGACGAGGAGGGGCTGGAAGCGGTGATTGCGCGGCACGCGCGGCACGGGGAGGCGACGCGGCGGGCGGTGCACGCCTGGGGTCTCGAGCTGGTGTGCCGCGAGCCGGCGCAGTGCTCGAACGCGCTCACCGCGGTACTGTTGCCCGAGGGGCACAATGCGGATGCCTTCCGCGCCCAGGTGCTCGAAACGAGTAATCTCGCGCTCGGCAACGGGCTTGGCCGGCTCGCCGGCCGCGCCTTCCGCATCGGCCATCTCGGCGACTTCAACGATCCGATGCTGCTCGGCACGCTTGCCGCCATCGAGCTCGGCCTCACCCGAGCCGCCATCCCACATCACCCCGGCGGCGTCCAGGCGGCGCTTGCGTTTCTCTCCGGCTCGTGAGCCTCACCCGGCGGCGGCGCGGCGGGGTGCCTCGCCGGGGGCAAACAGCGCCTCCATCTCGCGCCGCAGCGTGACGGCCTCGTCAGCCTCATCGAGCGCGACATCGGCCCAGCGCACGGTGGCGCCGGCCGCGACCGGGCGCACCAGGCGGGCGCTGTGCGCGAGACCGAGGGGAAGCGCGCCGGCAGCCAGCGAGTCCGCAGCCGGCATCAGGCGGCCGTAGACCGTGTAACCGCCTTCGCCATCCAGCACCTCGCCCGCCGCCAGCGCGCGCTTGGCGGTCGCCACCGCATCGCCGTGGAAGCCGCGCGCTAGGCCGGTCGCGATCCGCCGCAGCCCGACGTGGGCGACGCTGATGCCGAGTTCGAGCCCGATCAGGTGATAGGGCTTGTACATCGCGGCGTAAGTCCCGCTCGGATCGGTCATCAGGCCGTACTCGGCGAAGCATCGCCGCACGTACTCGCTCGGGGCCTCGAAGCAGACGTACACCCCCCAGCGCAGATCGCGGAACACCGGCCGGCCGTCGCGCTCGAGCGAGGAGACGACCTCGACCGTGCCGGCGTGGGCCAGACTGCCGCCCGCCGCCCGCGGCCGTAGCACGCGCGGCAGGTCATCGACGCCCGAGGGCGGGAAGCCGAGACCGTCCGGCTGCGGGGCGAGGCCGGTGGCGTTCGTCACCGCCGCCATCTCGATCGCCGACTTGGTGCCGTCGAGGAAGGAGTTGAACATGCGGGCGTTGAAGTCGCCGGCCTCGATCTGTGCCGGTGTGAAGCCATAGTGCTGCCACACCGTCTCGGGGGTGGAGGCGTGATAGGCCGGCAGGTACTTCGTCCCCTTGCCCGCCGCCACCACCGTGAGACCGGCCGCGCGCGCCCAATCGACCAGCTCGCAGATCAGCGCCGGCTGATCGCCGTAGGCGAGCGAGTAGACGATGCCGGCGGCCGAGGCGCGGCGGGCGAGCAGCGGCCCGGCCAGCGCATCGGCCTCGACGTTGACCATGACGATGTCGCGGCCGTGGCGGCAGCACGCGAGCACGTGGCGGATGCCGGCGGCCGGGCTCCCCGTGGCATCGATGACGATCTCGAGGCCATCGGCGGCGATCAGCGCGGCGGCATCGTCCGTCAGCCAGGTCGAGCCCCGGCGCAGCGCTTCCGGCGCGGAGGCCGCCGCGTAG
>VGEJ01000233.1 GCA_016869335.1 Alphaproteobacteria bacterium
CGGCTGAGGTCCGTGCGCGACACCCGTCGCCTCCCCATCCTTGTTCTCGCCGATCCCCACGATCCGAGCCAGCTGGCGCGGGCCTTCGAGATCGGCGCGGCCGACTACCTGAACGAGCGGGTCGATCCGCGCGAACTGCGGCTCCGCGCCCGTACCCAGGTGAACAACAAGCGCTACCAGGATGCGTTGCGCTCCCTCTAACGCCGCTCGTTGACCCAGGCGGTGACCGACCCGCTCACCGGGTTGCACAACCGGCGCCACGTCATCCGGCACCTTTCACGGTTGCTTGAGCGACGGGAGTCAGAGGACCCGCGCATCGCGCTGCTGATGATCGATGTCGACCACTTCAAGGACATCAACGACACCCATAGCCACATGACCGGCGACACGGTCCTCGTCGGTCTCGCCGGCCGCCTGGGCGAGGTTCTCCGCCCGCTCGACCTGGCGGTGCGCTATGGCGGCGAGGAGTTCGTGATCGTGATCGGTGGCGCGACGCAGCGCGAAGCCGAGATCGTCGCCGAGCGCCTCCGGTCGCAGATCGAAGACTTCCCGTTTTGCGTGAACAACGAGGTGCAGATAACGGTGACGGTGAGTATCGGCACGGCCGTGTGCCACGACGACGAATCACCCGAGGAACTGATCGAACGCGTCGACCGTGCGCTCTATGCGGCCAAGCGGGGCGGCCGCAATCGCGTCATGACCGCCTCGCCCGATCGGAGCCGCGCGCTGCCCATGCCCCCCACGGTCTAGGCCCGCGCAGCCACCGCACGCCGGCGCCGCTGCCGCCGATAGGCGAGCGTCAGTACGAGGAAGAGGGCACAGGACGCGGCCATGGTGAGCGGCAGCCCCTTCGGGCCGAGCCATTCCATGACCACTCCGGTGAGCGGTGGTCCGAGGACGTTGCCGCCGGCGTAGACGATGGAGAACGCCGCGCTGCCGGCGACTAGGTCGGCGCCCGCGAAGCGCTGGCCGAGGATCGTCATGGCGAGGGTGTATATCCCCATCACCGCGCCGCCCCAGAAGAACAGGACCGGCCATACCGCGCCGGCCGGGCCCATGACGAAAGGCAGGGCGACAGCGCCCGCCAAAGCACCGCCGCCGAGGACGACGAGGAGGCGTTCGCGGTCCATCCGGTCGGCGAGCCATCCGATCGGCAGCTGCAGCACCGTGTTGCCGAGGACGATGACGGAGATCATCAGGGCGGCGCCGGCCTGGCTCACGCCGACTTGCACCGCGTAGACCGGGAACAGCGCCTCTGCGGTGCCGATGATCACGCCGAGCAGCAGGACGCCGGCAATGAGGTGGGGGATCAGCCGCGCGAACCTCCACATCGGCACCCCGCCGCCGACGCGGAAGCTCGGCGCCACTCGAGCGGCCCAGAGGAGCGGCAGGCTGGCCGAGGCGACGACGGCGCAGCCGACCAGGAACGGCGCGTAACCGTCGATCCCGGTTAGCGGAATTACCAGTGGCCCGAGCGCATAGCCGGCCGAGAGCACCGTGAGGTAGATGCTGATGACGCGGCCGCGCGTGGCGTCACTGGTTGCCTCGTTGATCCAGGCCTCGCCGACCACGAACATCGTGCCGATGGCGAATCCAAGGACGAAGCGCACAACGAACCACGCGGCCCGATCGGGAAAAGCGGGCAGGAGTGCGAGCATGGCGGCGGTGAGCGCGGTGCAGGCGAGGAGGAGCGGGATCGTCCCGAATACGCGTGCGAGCCACGGCGCGAGCGGCGAGAACAGCATCATCGCCACGGCGTAGGCGGCGGCATTGAGGCCGATGAGCGAGGGGTCCCAGCCGTCGCGCTCCATGATCAGGGCCAAGAGCGGCAGCGACAGGCCGAGCGTGAAGGCGAACACGGCAATGCAGGCGGTCGCGCCGGCGATGCTCCGCCGACGTTCGGCCGCGCTCACGGGCGCTGCCATGGGAGACTCCTTGCGCGGCGCCGCTCCGGGCGAGGCACCGCGCGGTCGCGGGCCGTTACTTGATCTTGGCCTCGCGGAACTCGACGTGTTTGCGTGCGACCGGATCGTACTTGCGGAGCACGATCTTCTCGGTCTGCGTTCGCGGGTTCTTCTTGGTCACGTAGTAGAACCCGGTGTCAGCGCTGCTGACGAGCTTGATCTTCACCACCGCCGGTTTGGCCATCGCCGAACTCCGCCTGCTGCGCGGCCGGCACCATAGCGAGGCGTGGTCGCGAGTTCAAGCGCTGGTCTGGACGCCGGGGTCACCGGCGCCGCGGTGGGGCGGTGCGCCGACGACGGGGCGTGCCAAGCGACTCCGGTCCCTCGTCGCGCAACAGCTCGAACCGCAGCCCGCCGGTGAGCGGTGCCGCTTCGACGAGCCGGACCTCGACCCGGTCGCCCAGCCGATAGGTCCGACCGGAGCGCTCCCCAACCAGGGCATGGCGGTGGGCCTCGTGCCGATAGTAGTCATCGCCGAGCGCGCGCATCGGCACGATGCCCTCGGCCCCCGTCGTCTCGAGTGCGACGAACAGCCCGAAGCGCGTCACGCCCGAGATGTGGGCGGTGAACTCGGCACCCTCGCGGTCGGCCAAGAACGCCGCCATGTAGCGCTCGATCGCCTCGCGTTCCGCCGCCATCGACCGCCGCTCGGTCGCTGAAATGTGTTGTCCGACCTCGGCGAAACGCTGGGCGGCGTCGGCCGGCAGGGCGCCTTCGCCGAGGCTGTGCGCGGCGATCAACGCGCGGTGGACCAGGACGTCGGCATAGCGGCGGATGGGCGAGGTGAAGTGGGCGTAGCGGCGGAGCTGGAGGCCGAAGTGCCCGGCGTTGCTCGGCGAGTAGAGGGCCTGGCTCTGTGCCCGCAGCACTACCTCGTGCACCAGCCGGGCGACCGGAGTGCCTGCGACCCTGCGTAGGATGTGGTTGAAGTGCTCGGCCTTGAGCACCTGACCCTTCGCCAGCCGCAGGCCCAGGGTGGCCAGGAACTCGCGCAGCTCCCCGATCTTGAGCGCGACCGGCGGCTCGTGCACCCGATACATGCAGGCAATGCGGCGGCGCTCGAGCGACTCGGCGGCGCAGACGTTGGCGGCGATCATGAATTCCTCGATGAGGCGGTGGCTGTCGAGCCGCACGGGTGTATCGATGGCGGCAACCAGGCCGTCGGGGCCGAAACGGACACGCCGCTCCGGCAGCTCGAGGTCGAGCGGGCGGCGCCGCTCACGAGCTTGCCAGAATGCCGCGAACGCGCCGTAGAGGGGCGCGATGACGTCGGCCACAAGCGGCGCGCACGCCGCATCCGGCCGGCCGTCGCGCGCCGCCTGGACCTGCTCGTACTGCAGCGCGCCGTGCGAGCGCATCAGCCCGCGGACGAAGCGGTGGCGGAGGCGGCGCCCATTGGCCGACAGGACCAGGCGCAGCGCGAGGCACGCGCGGTCCTCGCCCGCGCTGAGCGAGCAGAGGCCACTCGATAGCGCCTCGGGCAGCATCGGCACGACGCGGTCGGGGAAATATGTGGAGTTGCCGCGCTCCCGGGCGGCGGCGTCGAGCGCGCTGCCCGGGCTGACGTAGTGCGCAACGTCGGCGATCGCGATGACGACCAGCCAGCCCCCCGGGTTGCCGGGGTCCGGATCGGACGTGGCCCAGACCGCGTCGTCGCGGTCTCGGGCATCGGCGGGATCGATCGTGACCAGCGGCAGCGACCGCAGGTCGTCGCGGGCGCCGAGCGTTGCCGGCTCGGCGGCGGCCGCTTCGGCGAGCGCCGCGGTCGTGAACCGCACCGGCACGCCATGGCCGTGGATCGCGATCAGGCTGTGGGCTGCCGCTTCGTCGCCGCGGCCAACGCGTTCGCGGATGCGCGCTTGGCGCAGTCCGAGCCGCGTCCCCGGAAGAATCTCGGCGAGCACCAACTCGCCGTTGAGCGCCCCGGCGCTGTCCGAGCGGGCGACGGCGATCTCGGTCCGGGTCCGCCGGTCGGTGGGAACGAGGCGTCCCTCGCCGCGGACGACGCGGTAGAGGCCCAGCACCTGATCGGGTGCCGCGCCGACGTGGCGCATCGGCTGCGCCTCGTAGAGCGCGTCCGACACTCGCGTGAGCCGCGCGAGCAGGCGATCGCCGATGCCGAGCGCCGGGCCGCTCCACCGCCGGGGCACCACGAGAATACGCGGCGGCGGCTCCTCACCCTCCCAGCGGATCGGGCGCGCGAACAGCTCGCCGTCGACGTCGGTATCTGCGATCTCGATGATGGTCGTCGGCGGCAGGCGATCGCGGCCCGAGAACTGCCTGCCGTCGCGGCCGATCACCCCTTCCTCGGCGAGCGTGCGCAGCAGGTCGCGCAACGCCACCCGTTGGGCACCGCTGAGGCCAAAGGCACGGGCAATCTCGCGCTTGCCGACGCGGCCCGTGCTCTCGTTGATGAAGCGCAACACCGCCTCCCGCGTGGGCGGCGGCGCGGGGCGGCGGGCCACTACTGCCGCCCTCAGGACGGCGTGGCGGTGCCGCCCCGCCGGCGGCTGCGCGCGGCTTTGGGCTTCACCGCCCCAGCCTTGGCCGGGACGGCG
>VGEJ01000234.1 GCA_016869335.1 Alphaproteobacteria bacterium
GGCTCGTGCGGCGGCCGGCGCCGCCGGCGGCGGCGCCGGCCGCGGCGGCGGCGCCCACGATCGCGCCCGACCGGTTTGCGGCCTGGGGGCGCGATTTCGAGAGCGCGCTCCGCCAGTACGTTGCGAGTGCCCGTGCCTGGCACGTGCGTCCGATCCTCATGACCCAGGTGTATCTGGGTCCGGATGGGTGGCACATGCCCGCGGACGATGACGGCAGCGATTATTTTGCGCCCGAGCGCTTGCGCCAGCGCGGCCTCACACCGCAAACGCTGGTGGCCGCCCACGCCCACTTCAATGCCATCATCCGCGCGGTGGCGGCCGCCGAAGGGATAGATCTGATCGATGTCGATCGCGCGGGGCCGTGGACCGTGGCCGATATCTACGACGGCGTGCACTACAATGATGCCGGCTCGCGCCGCGTGGCCGCCCTGATCGCCAGCGCCCTCGAGGCGATCATCCGACGCGAGGTGGCGGCCGGGCGCCTGGCGCTGATGCTGCCGGGCCCATAGTTTCTCAGCAGGCGCCGGGCGCAGGCGGTGCTAAGCTCTTCCTAACCATAAGAACATTCGGCCCAGGGATGGAGGAGTGTATGGAATACAGAAGCCTGCAAGACATCAGACGTATCGCTCAGGTGCGCTCGGCGAGCGCGTCACCGCGCCTGTCGCGGCGCGCCCGGCTCGAGCGTTGGGCGGAGCTACTCGAACGCCACCCCGAGCGACGGTGGCAATCGCTGTTCCAGACCGAGTTCCTGCCCGAGAGCGAGCGTCGCGCTGCTGGCGTCGACGGCTCGCCGCTCTCGGTCGCCTACGCCGATCCGCTGCTGCAGGAGGAGGGGCTGGCGAGCGATCGGATGGGGGACGCGATCGCTTTCTTCCGGCTCTCCGAATGGGACGCGCACCGCATCGTCTGCTACTGCCACTACGGGCGAACGATGCCGGCGGGCGTGGTGGCAAGCCAGGTGCGAAGCGTGATCCGTGACACCTCAGGGCTTCGCCTCGGAGGCGTCGCCGCGCTGACGGCGCTGGCGGCGGCCACCACGGCGGCGCTCGCCTAACTGCTCTAGTATCGGAATCGCGACGTTGGATGCGGGGCAGACGGCCCCGCATCCAACGCGACCCCTTAGACCTTGCCGACGGCGGCGATCATCTCGTCGCGGGTAAACGCCGGCATCGTGCGGATCCGGCCGAAGCCCTGACGGGCGAACCAGATCGAGTACGCGAGCGCGCTGGCCGCGTCCGGCGCCTCGACGACCTCGATGAAGTCGAACTCGCCCTGGGTGTAATAGAGTGCCTCGATGGTGATTCCGAGCTCCTTGAGCTTGGCGCTGACGTGGCGCCAGCGCTCCTCGGTCCGCGTCGTCCAGTGCGGGTCCATGCTGCCGTAGTAGACGTACTTCATCTCCGCCTCGCTCCGTTGGTGGTTGCACCGAGCTTACTTCAGGCGCCGGGACTCAGCCGATCTCGAAGCCGCACGACCGCTACCGGCTCAGCGCGCGGCGGGCTGGAGCAGCGCTGGATCGCCCTCATGCCAGCGCAGGCGCAGCCGCACGGCGCAGATCCGCCACCCTGCCGGTCCGCCGCATGACCATGCGGTAGGTGCCGTGGACGTCGTAATCGCCGCCACCACGATCGGGCCGCCGGTGGTGTGCGGCGATCGCCTCGGCGATCAGCACCGCCTCGTCGCCGGTGAGGGTGACGTGGTGATTGACGATCAGGTGCTGGGTATCGACATCCGCCAGGATGCGCTGGTCGATGGCAACGAAATCCTCGGCCGGCGCGGTCTGCGCCGGGGTCCCGAAGTCGGCGAAGTCGGTTTCGAGCTGATCGGTGAAGCAGGCGCGGAACCCGGCCCAGTCCTTGGCGTCGAGGCAGCGCGCGTAGCGCGTGGCGGTGTCGATCACGGCCATGCGGTCGGCGATTTCCGGAACACTAGCTTGTACCATGGGCGTTTCCTGGCTGTGCTCGCAGCCTAGCGTGGACGGAGGTGGCAGGATACATGCGCCGCGCCCTCGTTGCCGCCGTTGCGATCGGCATCGCCGCCGTGTCGCCTACCACCGGCCGGTCCACCGCCGCGGTGGGCGACGCGCAGGCCGCACGCAGCATCGTGGTGCAGTACTGTGTGCGCCGTCACCGCGTGCCGGGGTTCGAGAGCTTTCGCGACCGCGCGATGACGGGCGCTCCCGCCTTCGATGAGTTCGCCAACCACCCTGGGGTCTACACCGAGGACCGGCTGCGCTCGTTCCTCCGTCAGCCCCACTTCCCGATGGGCGGCCTGATCCTCTCGCGTCAGGACATCAACGGCCTCATCGCCTTCATCACGAACTTGCGCCGGCACTAGGCTAGAGGCGGTCGATGGCGATCCGGCCGAGATAGAGGGCATCGAGAAAGCCGCGCTGGAAGAAGCGCAGGGCATCGTCAGGACTCTCCACGATCGGCTCGCCCGGCCCGTTGAACGAGGTGTTCAGCAGCACCGGGACACCGGTAAGCGCGGCGAACCGCCACATGAGTGCGTGGAGCAGCGGATTGTCCCGCTGCGCCACCGTCTGCACCCGAGCCGAGCCGTCGGCGTGCGTGATCGCCGGTAGCGGCGGGCCGCCACGGACATAGGCCTCGCGCATCATTACGGGCGAGGACCCGGCAAGGTCGAAGTACCGGGCCGCCGCTTCCTCTGGCACGATCGGCGCATAGGGACGGTAGCGCTCGCGCTGCTTCATCAGCAGGTCGAGCAGCGGCTTGGTGTCGGGATCGAGCGGGTTCGCGAGAATGCTGCGGTTGCCAAGCGCGCGCGGGCCGAACTCGCTCCTCCCCTGGAACCAGCCGATGATCCGCCCGGACGCGAGCGCGGCGCCCGCTTCGCGCACCAGCCCGTCATCGTCCAGCACACGGTACGCGATCCCGCTCTCGGCAACGGCGGCGTGCACCTCGGCCGCGCCGTAGGCTCGGCCGTAGTAGTCCGTCACCAGCTCGGGGCGGCGATCGCCCGTCAACGCATGGTGGGCTGCGACCGCGGCGCCGATCGCGGTGCCGTTGTCCTCGCACGAGCCGTTGAGGTGCACGGCGTCGAACAGTCCGGAGCGAACGATCCGCTCGTTTGCCACGACGTTGAGCGCGACCCCGCCCGAGAAGTAGAGCGTCCGCGTCCGTGCCCGCGCTTGCAGGCGCTCGAGCAGACCCAGCAGCACGGCGATGGTATCGCCCTGCACCATCGCCGCGACGTCGGCGTAGTGGCGGCGCAGCGATACATCGGTGCGGACGACGTTGGGCTCCAGGAAGACGGCGCGGAGCTTCCCATAGTCGACGTGCACCCTCCCCTCCCGGGTCATGGTGAGGGCACCCACGCCCGCGTAGGTCGCCGGGTCGCCGTGGGCGGCCAGCCCCATCACCTTTCCGGCGTGGTTGCGGCTGCCGTGGCAGTATTGCGAGGCCCACTCCCAATACTTGCCGATGCTGTCGAGCTCGGGGATGTTCTCATCGAACCGCAACCGCGGGTCCGCCGCGGGACTCTGGCGGTAGAGCACCTGGAATCCCGCGCCGTCGAAGACGAAGGCCGAGATCACCTCCTTGCCGGCGGGGTCGGCGAAGCACAGGGCATCGGGCCGCAGCGGGGTCTCGATCGAGAACGACGCGCGGTCGGCTTCCCACGCGCCCGATCCATCGACCACCAGCGCTAGCCCCGCCGCCGCCGGCGGGCCGTAGTGGACGGCGTACTCGGCATGCGCCAGGTGATGCGGCACGTGCAGGATCGGCCGGGCGCCAGGCCACGGGCCGCCAATGAGCGCGGCAAGCCGCTCCGCCGCCAGCGGCTCCACCTTCCACGCGGTGCAGATGGCCGCGGCCGCAAGGTCGCTGTAGCCGATACCGGCCGCCTCGAGGCAGTAGCGCACGCAGCCGCTCACCAGTTCGCGGTCGTCGCGCAGAAAGAGCGGCTGGCGCTTGCGCCGGGTCAGCCGCTCGGCCTGGATCGCGGCGGCCACCGCCCCGTCCTTGAGCAGCGCGACGGCGCCGTTATGGCTGCGCGCGATGCCGAGCACCCACACCCTCAGCCCCCGCCGGGTTCGCCGCGACGCCGGCGCAGGCCGGCCGTGAGCAGCGCCCGGGCGCGGCCGTGGTCGGGAAAGCTGTTGAAGGCATCGAGCAGCCCGCGCCAGCACGCCGCGGCCGGCTCGCGGGCGATGAGGTCGAGGGCCTCATGGAGCAGCTCGGCCAGGATCGCCTCGGCGCGCGCAACCGCACCGGCGCGATTGTAAGCTGCCGCCAGCCGGGCGCGGAGCGCGAGCGCCTCGTCGCGCGGCAGATCCTCGGCGCTCACCGCTTCCGCATGGGCCAGCAGCAGCTCGGCCACGCGGTCGCGGACCGCGTCGTCCTCATCGGTGAGGTCGATCAGGCGCAGGAGGAGATCGCACGCCGCAGCGGTCTCCCCCGCGGCGCAGACCCGTTCGGCCAGCGCCCGGTACGCGCGCACGAAGACCGCGCGCATCGCCCGCTCCTGGCGCGGCTCGTGGCGGAGCGCGGTCGCGTA
>VGEJ01000235.1 GCA_016869335.1 Alphaproteobacteria bacterium
CCGCGGCGGCGCGGCCGGCGCCTCCGCCGACGCCGCGGCCGCGGCGGCCAGCTCCTCGACATCACGCCCCGACAGCACACTCGCCGGCGCTTCGGCCGTGATATCCGAACCGGGACGGGCGTAGATGTCGCGCTCCCTGATCAGCAGCCAATTGCGACCCTCCGCGTTGGTGCTGCCCTTGAGCCGCACAAGAGTGAAGCCGTCCTTGAGCTTGGCGCCGTCGAGCCGGAACTTCAGCTCGCCCAGCCCAAGCTTCGCGATCGGCTCGCCGATCGGCGCGTAGGTACCGCGGTCCCAGACGATCACCGGGCCGCCGCCTTACTCGCCCTTCGGGATCACGCCCTCGAAGTCGGCATAGCTCAGCGGGTGATCCTCGACCAGCACCGCCAGCCGCTTGACCGCCGGGTCGAGGCTTGGGCCCTTGGCGACGGCCCAGCTCTTGAGCGTGCCGGCGATCTCAAGTCGCAGGTCGTAGTGCAGCCGCGTGGCCGAGTGCTTCTGGACCACGAAGCGCTCGCCCGGGGCGATCAGATCCGCGCCAGTGGGCTCCGCGGTCTCGGTGAAGTTGCGTTCCCCCCGGTATGCGGCAAGCCGGCCGCCCGGCGGCTCACCTCGCGGTCGCTCCGATCGTTTCCGTGCCATGGCCGAAGTCTAGCGCAACCCGCCCATCGGCAAAGCGGATGCGGCGGCGCAAGACCGAGTCAGGCGGTTGTGCTCGGTTAACGCGACGACCATATTCGTTGCGTACACTCCCCCGGTGTCCGAGGTCCACAGATGGCCACCGACCGTGGCGCCGAAGCCGCAGCGCTCGCGCTGATCGACGATGTCATCGCGCGCGCGCGGCGGGCCGGGGCGGATTCGGCTGACGCCGTGCTGATCCGCGCCGCCTCGCTATCGGTCTCGCAGCGCCTCGGCGCCCGCGAGGACCTCGAGCGCGCCGAGGCGGAGGATCTCGGCCTCAGGGTGTTCATCGGCCAGCGCCAGGCGATCGTGTCGAGCAGCGACACCAGCGCGGCGACCCGCGATGGCCTGGTCGAGCGCGCCGTGGCCATGGCCCGCAACGCCCTGGAGGATCGCTTCGCCGGGCTCGCTGAGCCATCGCTCCTCGCCACACAGCTTGCCGATCTCGACCTCTATGATGCCCGGGAGCCGGAGGCAGGAGCCTTGTTCGACATGGCGGCGGCGAGCGAGGATGCGGCGCGCGCCGTGCCCGGCATCACCAACTCCGAGGGCGCGAGCGCGAGCTGGGGCCGCTCAACGGTGGCGCTGGCCGCCTCGAACGGCTTTGCCGGCGCGTACACCAGCTCGCGGTTTGGCGTGAGCGCTTCGGTGGTCGCCGGCGAGGGAACGGGCATGGAGCGCGACTACGCCTACGCTTCGGCACATCACCTCGGCGATCTGGAATCCGCGGCCGCGGTCGGCCGCCGCGCCGGCGAGCGCGCCGTGAAGCGGCTCGGGCCGCGCAAGGTGGCGACGGCCCGCGTTCCCGTGGTATTCGATCCGCGGGTCGCCAATGGCCTCTTCCGCCATCTTGCGGGCGCCATCACCGGGCCGGCGGTGGCGCGCGGAACGAGCTTCCTCAAGGACCGGCTGGACAAGCCGGTGTTCGCCCCCGGCGTCGAGGTGATCGATGATCCGCACCGCCGGCGCGGGCTGATGTCGCGGCCCTGCGATGGCGAGGGCGTGCGCAACGAGCGCCGCGCGATCATCGAGGATGGCCGGCTCACCTCGTGGCTCCTCGATACCGCCAGCGCCCGTCAGCTCGGGTTGCGCTCCACCGGGCACGCGAGCCGAGGCACCTCCAGCCCGCCCTCGCCGGCGCCGACCAACCTCTATTGTGCGCCTGGCACGGACACACCGGAGGCCCTGATGGCCGACATCGCGAGCGGCCTCTACGTCACCGAGCTGATCGGCTTCGGTGTCAACTCCGTGACCGGCGACTACAGCCGCGGCGCCGCGGGCTTCTGGATCGAGCATGGGCGGATCGCCTATCCGGTGAGCGAGCTCACGATCGCCGGCAACCTCAAGGACATGTTCGCAGCACTCGTGCCCGCGAACGATCTGGAGTTCCGCCATGGCGTGGATGCACCGACGGTGCGGATCGACGGCATGACGGTGGCCGGCACATGAATGTCGTCCCGCTTTCGACGGTCGCGCTGGCATCGCCAGCGGCGGGCGACATGACGGAGGAGCACGCGCGGCTCTGCGCCGCGGTGCGCGCCGCCGGCGCGCTGTCGCTCACGTTCTTTCGCGGCAGCTACCGGAGCTGGGAGAAGCGCCCGGGGCAGCCGGTGAGCGAGGCCGACCTCGCGGTCGATGCGCTGCTGCGCGAGCGGCTGTGTGCGGGCGGCGGCTACGGCTGGCTCTCGGAGGAATCGGTGGCCGAGGAGGACCGCCTTGCGGCCGACCGCGTGTGGGTGGTCGATCCGATCGATGGCACCCGCCCGTTCCTGCGCGGCCTGCCCGAATACGCGGTGTGTGCGGCGCTGGCGGTCGATGGCCGGCCCGTGCTGGCGGCGGTCTACAACCCCGCCACCGAGGAGTTCTTCGATGCGGTAAGAGGCGCGGGCGCGCGCTGCAACGGTCGTCCGCTCGCCCTGGCCGATGTGCCGACTATCGCGGGTGCGCGGCTCTCGGCCAGCGCCACTGCCTTGGCCCACTACCTCAGTCCCGCGGACCATGCCAGGGTCAGCTTCCGCAAGCTCGGCTCGATCGCCTATCGCCTTGCCCGCGTGGCGCTTGGAGCGGACGATGGCGCGGTCTCGCTCAACGCCAAGAGCGATTGGGACATCGCCGCCGCCGAACTGATCGTCACGGAAGCCGGCGGGTGTGTCACCACCGCCGCCGGCGCGGGCCTTCGCTACAACGGTGCCGACCCGCGCCACCCCTCGGTGATCGCGGCCGGCCCCGCGCTGCACGCCGCATTGATCCGCCTGCTGGCGGCGCCGCCCCTGTCAAGCTGAGCGGGGAACCAGCAGCGAGATCGGGCGTTCCTCGAGGCCGATCTCCACGGGCGTTGTCAGCCAGTTGTCGCCGTCGAGCTGCACCGGCCTGCCCGCCGGCGCTGCGATAGCAATGCGGCGCGCCGGCAGGATGCGGATGTCGGGCTGATCGGGGATCCGTCCGGTGGCCCAGGCGAGCGCACAGCGCAGGAGCGCCGCCCGACCGTGGCCTAAGGAGACGAGCGCGTGCAGGTGCGGATCGCTAAGGCTGGCGCCGGGCGCCGCGATGTGGTGGCTGGCATAGCGGCTCGCGTGAACCACGATGACCGAAGAGGCCCGGAAGCGGGCCTCCTCCACCTCGACCTCGAACGTCGTGTCGCCCTTGGCGATCAGCGCCTGGGTGGCTGCGAAGAAGTAGGCGGCCCGACCGATCAGCCGCTTAAGGCCGGGACTCAGGCGGGCGACGGCGGCGGCATCGATGCCTGCTCCCGCCGTCAACAGGAAGCGCCGGCCGTTGGCGATTCCCAGCCGAACGGGGAGCGTGCTGCCGCCGAGAATGGTGTCCGCCACCGCCGCAGGCCGCCGGCTGAGCCCGATCTCGCGCGCGAGCACGTTGATGGTGCCGAGTGGCACGCTCGCCAGAGGCGGTGGCTCGGCGGCCGCAGAGAGGCCGTTGATGACCTCGTTCAGGGTGCCATCGCCGCCGGCGGCGGCCACGACATCGTAGGGGGCGCCGAGGTCTCCACCGGCGATCGCCTCGCGGGCGAAGGCCTCGGCATCGCCGGGGCCCTTCGTCTCGCGCACGGTGAGAATCGTGCCGCGGGCGCCTAGCGCCGCGAGCGTGCCGCGCAAGAGCCCGCGGCGGCGGCGGCCGGCGATCGGGTTGAGGATGACTAGCACCCGGCAGGGTGTCGGCGGGCGGGAGGCGATGCGCGGTGCCTCGGCTCAGGCCGGGCGGGCCCAGATCGCGGTGTCGTGGTAGGCCGCCCCACCGTTCGGCGGGGCGGGATCGGCGCCGGTCAGAGCATTGATGCCGATGCCGGTCGGGAAGGCGCGGTTGGGGTGGATCGATTCGACCACCACCACGTCGGGCTTGAGGCCCGCGAAGTGCTCGGCCCAAAGGAGCGTCTCGCCGCGCCGGCTGCCGAGCCGCACCAGCGCGCCATCGCCGATCGCGAGCTTGGCCGCCGTCGCGGGATGGATCTTGGCCCGCGGCCGGCCCTCGCGTGCCTGCGATCCCGGGGTCTCGTTGAAGCTCGAGTTGAGATAGTTCCGGGCCGGCGCCGTCACCAGCCGCAAGGGGTAGGTCTCATTCACCTCTTCGGTGATCGGGCAGTGATCGGGGAGGCGGGGCAGCCCGGCAAAGTCCGGCCCCTCGCGGTCCCAGTCGGCGCGGAAGTGGAACTTGCGGTCGGCGGTGGGAAAGCCGGTGAGGAAGTGGGCGGTGGCAAAATCAGGCTGGCAGTCGTGCCAGCGCTTCGCTGTCAGCGTCGCGGCGTCGGGCCAACCCGAGGCACGGAGCGTGTGATCGATGATCTCCCACGCGGTCATCTCGAAGCCTGGGTG
>VGEJ01000236.1 GCA_016869335.1 Alphaproteobacteria bacterium
AGCGGCCCGCAGAAGGCGGCGGCACTGCTGCTCGCGGTGGGCGGCGCGCGCACCGATCGGATGCTCGCGCTTCTCCCGACCACCGAGGCGACAGCGCTGGCCGAGGCGCTTGCCGATCCCCAGCGCGTCACGGCACAGCTCATCGGGCGCCTCGCCGAGGAGTTCGCGACCCTCGTCGCGCTGCGCGCCCCGCGCCCGCCGGAGCCTAATGCTCGAGGATCTGGCTGAGGAAGAGCTGGGCCCGTTCACTGCGCGGCCGGGCGAAGAACTCGACCGGCGGCGCCTCCTCGACGATTTCGCCCATGTCCATGAACACCATGCGGTCGGCCACCGTGCGGGCAAAACCCATCTCGTGAGTGACGCAGACCATGGTCATGCCCTCCACGGCCAGGCTGACCATGACGTCGAGTACCTCCTTGATCATTTCGGGGTCGAGCGCCGAGGTCGGCTCGTCGAACAGCATGACCTTGGGGCTCATGCACAATGAACGGGCGATCGCGACGCGCTGCTGCTGCCCGCCCGAGAGCTGCCCTGGGTACTTGTGCGCCTGCTCCGGTATGCGCACGCGCTCGAGGTAGGTCATCGCCGCGGCTTCCGCCTCCGCCCGTGGCATCCGCCGCACCCAGATGGGCGCCAGGGTGAGGTTCTGCAGCACCGTGAGGTGGGGGAACAGATTGAACTGCTGGAACACCATGCCGACCTCGCGGCGGACCGCCTCCACGTGTTTCAGGTCGTCGCTGAGCTCGATGCCATCGACGACGATGCGGCCGCGCTGATGCTCCTCTAGGCGGTTGATGCAGCGGATCAGGGTCGACTTGCCGGACCCGGAGGGACCACACACGACGATGCGCTCGCCCCGGCCGACGCTCAGGCTGATGCCGCGCAGGACGTGGAACTCGCCGAACCACTTGTGGACGTCGATCATCTCGATCATCGGCCTGTCGGTGGCCTCGGCGTCGGGCCGCGGCATCGCGTCGCGGCGCGCCATCAACGCGTGCGGAGCTTGCGTTCGAGGAACACGCTGTAGCGTGACATAGAAAAACAGAAGCCGAAATAGATCAGTGCGATGACCACGTAGCCCTCGAGGAAGTAGGGCCGCCACAGCGGATCGGCAATGGCCTGGCGTGTCGCCAGCAACAGATCGGTGAGGCTGACGATCGCGACCAGCGAGGTGTCCTTGAAGGTGCCGATGAAGGTGTTGACCATCGCGGGGATGACGAGCCGGAGCGCCTGAGGCAGCACAACGAAGGCCATGGCGCGCCAATAGCCGAGTCCGAGCGCCTGCGCGGCCTCGTACTGACCGCGCGGCACACCTTGCAGCCCACCCCGGATGACCTCGGCAAGATAAGCGGCGGTGAACAGCGCGATGGCGACCTGGGCGCGCAGCAGTTCATTGACCGTCACCCCGCCCGGCAGGAACAGCGGCAGCATGAACGAGGCCATGAACAAGAGGCTGATCAGCGGCACGCCGCGAATCAGTTCGATGTAGGCGACCGCCGCCGCGCGGAACATCGGCAGGGTGGAGCGCCGGCCGAGCGCCAGGACGAGTGCGAACGGAAACGCCAGCGCGATGCCCACGACCGACAGCATCAGCGTCAGCGGCAGCCCGCCCCAGAGCTTCGTCGGCACCGCGGCCAGCCCGAAGACGCCGCCCCACATCAAAGCGCCGCCCGCGAGCAACCCCGAAATCCAGGCGGCGCTGAGCCAGCGCCGCCACAGCTGTGGAATCGCGCTTGCCGCCAGCAGCGCGATCAGAAGTGCGGTCGCTGCGAGCGGCCGCCACTGCTCATCGAACGGGTAGCGGCCAAATAGGATCAGGCGGTGCTTCTCGTGCAAAAACGCCCAGCACGCGCCGTCGATTCCCGCGCACGCGGCGGCGGGCTGGGCACCCCATACGGCATTGCTGAGCGTCCACGTGAACACCGGCGGTACGATGGCGGCGAGCGCCGCGACCGCGGCGAGGGTGAGCACCGTGTTGCCGACGCTGCCGAACAGGTTGCTCCACAGCCACAGGCGGGCCTGGACCAGCACGCGGGGCAGTGCCGGTCGGTGGGTGCCGGATTCGGCTGCGAGCGGACGCATCGCGCTCAGTGCTCCACCAGCGCGATGCGCCGGTTGTACCAGTTCATCAGGGCCGAGATCGTCAGGCTGATTGCCAGGTAGACCGCCATGATGATGGCGATGCACTCGATCGCCTGCCCGGTTTGGTTGAGGCTGGTGTTGGCGATCGAGACCAGATCGGGATAGCCGATCGCGACGGCGAGCGAGCTGTTCTTGGTCAGGTTGAGGTACTGGCTGGTAAGCGGCGGCAGGATGACGCGGAGCGCCTGCGGCAGGACGATCAGCCGCAGCACCAGGCCGCGGCGCAGGCCAAGCGACCGGGCCGCCTCGCTCTGGCCGGCCGGCACGGCCTGGATGCCGCCCCGCACGACCTCGGCGATGAACGCCGCGGTATAGAGCCCAAGGCCCAACAGCAAGGCGAGGAACTCGGGCGTCAGCGCGTCGCCGCCGGCGTACCGAAAGCGCCGCCACTCGGGCATCTCGAGCGCTAGCGGTGCGCCGCTCAGGACGAAGGCGGCGGCCGCGGGCGCGGCGATAATCGCCCCACAGGGCCAGAGCAGCGGTGGGCGCCGGCCCGATCGCTCTTGTCGACGCCGCGCGCCGGCAACGTAGAGTGCCGCCGCGCCGGCACCGATGGCGAGCAGGGCCAGGAGCCAGCGGTGAATCGGGTGAGCCTCGGGCACAGGATAGGTAAGCCCGCTCTTGCTCAGGAACACCCCGGGCACGATTTCGAGCGCTTCGCTCGCCAGCGGCAGGAGGCCGGTGATCAGGCTGTACCAGAGGAAGAGCTGGAGCAGGACCGGCACGTTGCGCATGCCCTCGATGTACGCGGTCGCAATGCGCGACAGGAGCCAGTTGTGCGAGAGCCGAGCGATGCCGATGAGGGTTCCGAGCACCGTCGCGGCCACGATGCCCAGAGCGGCGACGCGCAGCGTATTGAGCAGTCCGGCCACGAACGCGCGCAGATAGGTGTCGCTGGCCTCGAACCGGATCAGCGACTCGCCGATGTAGAAGCCGGCCTCCTGGCCAAGAAAGTCGAATCCGGCGCGGATCGAGCGGGCGGCAAGGTTGTCGAGGGTGTTGGCGACGAGATAGGCGGCCAGGCCGAGGATCGCGCCCAGGAGGAGCGCCTGGTAGAGGACGGCGCGGACCTCGCGCCGGCGCCACAGCGGCGCCCGCGGCGGTGGCCCGAGGTCACCCTGAGCCACTCGCCCGCCCACAATGGACGGTCAGGACGCGGTCCCCGGCGCCTGCGGCTCAGCGGAAGGGCATCGCGTACATCAGGCCGCCGTGCGCCCACTGGGCGTTGAGGCCGCGCGCGAGCCGCAGCGGCGTCGCCGGCCCGACGTTGCGCTCGAAGATCTCGCCGTAGTTGCCGACTTGCTTGATGGCGCGGTACGCCCACTCGTTGTCGAGCCCGAGCAGCGGACCAAGGTCGCCGGAGACGCCGAGGAGACGCTGGACGTTCGGGTCCGGGCTCCCCTTCATTTCGTCGACTTTGGCGCTGGTGACGCCGCGTTCCTCGGCTTCGAGCAGGGCGTTGAGCACCCACTTCACGACCGCGAACCACTGCTCGTCGCCGCGCCGCACCGCCGGCCCGAGGGGCTCCTTCGAGATGATCTCGGGCAGGATGACGTAGTCCTCGGGGTTCGGCGCATCGGCGGCGCGGATCGAGGCCAGGCCGGACGCATCGGTCGTGTAGGCCTGGCAGCGGCCGCTGAAGAAGGCGACCTTGGACTCTTCGAGGCCCTCGAACACGACCGGCTTGAACGTCATGCCGTTGGCGCGAAAGTAGTCCGCGAGGTTGAGCTCCGTGGTGGTGCCCGACTGGACGCAGATTTCGGCGCCGTCGAGCTCCTTGGCGCTCGCCACCTCGAGCGACTTCGGCACCATGAAGCCCTGGCCGTCGTAGTAAGTGACTCCGGCGAACACGATTCCAAGGGAGGCGTCGCGGGTCAGGGTCCAGGTGGTATTGCGCGACAGGAGATCGACCTCGCCCGATTGCAGGGCGGTGAAGCGCTGTTGGGCGCTGAGCGGTGTGTACGCCACTTTGCTCGCATCGCCCAGCACTGCCGCCGCGACCGCCCTGCAGAAGTCGACGTCGAGGCCGGTCCACTGCCCCTGGCTGTCGGCGATCGAGAAGCCGGCCAGCCCGGTGTTGACCCCGCAGCGCAGGGTACCGTTCTTCTTGACGTCGTCGACCGTCGCGGCGTGTGCAGCGGCCGTGACGACCGCCAGCACCAGCGCGGCACCGAAGAACGCTCTCACAGCCATGACAAGGACTCCCTGGTTCCCCGAACCGCCGCGGGTTGGGCGGCATTGCCCAGACCGTAACATGGTGCCCGACGACGGCTCAACCGCGCCCCGCCGGCCGCCGGTGGCGCCCGCGGG
>VGEJ01000237.1 GCA_016869335.1 Alphaproteobacteria bacterium
GCCCGAGCCGGGTCGCGGTCGCCGCCAGCCGCCGGGGCGATGCACCGAGTGCCTCGAGTCGGGGCAGCAGCGCGCGCGCGGTGGTGCGCGCGTACGCCGTCATGTCGTTGCTCGGATCGGACAACCACGGCTGGCGGAGCGCTGTCAGCGTCGCTTCCAATCGGACGCGCGGCACGGCCAGCAGCGGGCGCAGGAACCGGACGCCGGCGGCCTCGCGCACCGGCGCCATGGCGGCGAGGCCGCTGACACCCGAGCCGCGGCCGAGGCGCAGCAGCAGCGTCTCGGCCTGATCCTCGCGCTGGTGGGCGAGCAGCACGTGCAGGACGCCATGCCGCCGGCACCAGTCCGCGAGGAGAGCCAGGCGCGCGGCACGCGCGCGCGCTTGGTGGTTGCTCCGCGGTTTCTCGCCCCGCCAGCGCAGCGTACGGTGGGCGATGCCGTGCGCCGTCAGCCACGCCCCGACCTGACGCGCCTCCGCCGCGGATTCGGGCCGCAGCCCGTGATCGACCGTCAGGGCGACGAGGCGGCCGCCCAACCCGCGCGCCCATCGATCGGCGAGGAGCGTCAAGGCCAGGCTATCGGCCCCGCCCGAGCAGCCCACCGCGACGACAGGCGCGCGCTCGAAGGGTCCCAGCGGCGCCAGCGCCTCGCCGAGGCCCGCGGCGGTTAGCGGGCCGCTCGGGCTCGGCGCGCCCGGGTCACCGGCAGGCAAGAGTGGCGCGTTCGCGATCGGCGCGCTGGCGCAGTGTCTCCGCCGCCGTGGGGTGGCGCTGCGCGAGCTGATCGAGCGTCGCGCAGGCATCGGCCTTTTGGCCGAGCGTGCCGAGCGTCATGGCCAACTTGAGCAGGTTGTCGGGCGCCTTGTCGCCGTCGGGGAAACGCTGGTAGCCGGCCAGGAACGCCGCCGCCGCACTGGCGAAATCCTCGCGCACGTAATGCGTCTCGCCGAGCCAGTACTGGGCGTTGCCGCTCAGCGGGTCGTCGGGGTGCGCGGTGATGAAGGCCTGCAACGCCCGTTGTGCCGCATCGTAGTCGCCCCGCGCGAGCAAGCCGAAGGCGTAGTCGTACTGCTCCGCGGCGTTGCCCGCCGGCAAGGCCGATGCCGCCTCGGCGGGCGCGGAGCTGCCGCCACCCGCGGCCTCGGACTCATCGGCCGGCAGGGCCGTTCCCGCTTCCGTCACGGGCGCGATCTCCTGCGGGGCAGCGGCGGTCTCGGCCTCCGGGGCCGTGGCAGCGCCGCTGGCAGCGTCCAACGTCGTGTCCGTAGCCGGCTCCGCCGCAGCCTGGCGCGCCGCCAGTTCGCGTTCGACGATCGCCAGTCGGTGATCAACGTCCGCGACCAGCTTGTCCAGGCGTCCGGCCAGCCCGTCGAGCTGGTGCTGCGCCTCCTCGATGCTCCCCGTCACCGCGGCGAGGTGGGCCTGGAGTTCGCGGATCTGGGATTCGTTCTGCGCCGCCAGCGCGGTCGCGCCGTTGGGTGCGGCGGCGCCGTCGTCGGCACGGGCCGGAGCCGCGGCCGTCGCCTCGCGCGGCACGAAATCATCACCATAAACCCGGCGCTGAGTCTCGCTGAGATCCCGCCGCAAGCGCTCAACCTGCTCGGACAGCGAGCGCATCTCGCTCTTAAGGCTTTCGCTTTGCTGTGCCTCCGCGGCGCCGATCGCGGCCACCGCCAAGACGATCCCCATGACAGCGGCGCAGCTTGCGCCGCGCGTGCGCCACCTCATGCCACCCTCCTCCACGGAGCTGCGCCTGGAGCGACGATCACATGGAAGTCGGGCGAAAATGTGGCGAGGCGGCGCGCCACCGCGAAGCGCCGACGCCACCGCAAGCGAGGGGTCAGTTGATGACGGTCACGGCGCGTCGGTTCTGTGCCCAGGCTTCCTCGTTCGAGCCGACCACCTCGGGCCGCTCCCTGCCGTAGCTGATCGTCGTGACGCGGTTCTCTTCGACGCCAAGCGCCACCAGGAACGACTTGGCGGCCTGCGCCCGCCGCTCGCCCAGGGCGAGGTTGTACTCGCGCGTGCCGCGCTCGTCGCAGTGCCCTTCCATGGTGATCGTGACGTTCGGGTAGCGGCCGAGCCACTCGGCCTGCCGCTCGAGGGTCGCGCGGCCCTCGGCCGTGATGTCGTAGCTGTCGAAGTCGAAGAACACGCGGTCGCCCGCGAACAGAACGAAGTCCTCGGCGGAACCCGGGACCGGGCCGGCCTCTTCACCCGTCTGGGTGTCGGTGAGGTCGCTGGTGACATCGCGCGATGCGCCAGCGCCTGAATCCGTACCGCCGGTGCCACTCGAGTCTGCCGCACTCTCCGGCGTCGTTTCGCACGCCGTCAAGAGAACCAAAGCAGCGAGAATGCTCAGAAGCCTGACGCCCATCCATCCGTCTCCACGTGGGGAATCTTGAGGCCGGTCGGGCTTCCCCAGCCCATGGCCCTACCGGCGCGACCTTACAGCGTGCGGCGCTCGCGCCCACGCACTTTGGCCGGCACCATAGTCAACGACCCTTACTGAATCAAGGGGGACCACGCAGGGTCGGATGCCTCCGTCGGCGTGATGACTACGCGCTCGTTGTACCCGGTGAGGTCGATCGACCACAGCCGCGTGCGCCCGCCGCCACCGGATCGCTCGGTCGGCTCCTGGCGGAAAAACATGAGCACGCGGCCGTTTGGCGCCCAGGTCGGTCCCTCGTCGAGGAAGCTCTCCGTGAGCAGGCGCTCGCCCGAACCGTCGGGCCGCATCACGCCGATGTGAAAGCGGCCGCGATGCATCTTGGTGAACGCGATCAGGTCGCCGCGCGGCGACCAGACCGGGGTGGCATAGCGGCCCTTGCCGAAGCTGATTCGCTTCGGATTGCCGCCGTCGGCGCCCATCACGTAGAGCTGCTGGGTGCCGCTGCGGTCGGAGTTGAAGACGATGCGAGCGCTGTTGGGCGCGAACGACGCCGAGGTATCGATGGCCGGGTGATCGGTCAGGCGGCGGACCTCCCGGGTCTGCAGGTCCATCGTGTAGATGTCGGAGTTGCCGCGCACCGACAGGCTCATGATCACGTCCCGGCCATCGGGCGAGAACCGTGGCGCGAACGTCATGCCGGGGAAGTCGCCGAGCGGCTCCTGCTGCTGGGTGTCGATATTGTAGACATAGACGCGCGGCCGCCCGCGGAAGTAGGACAGGTACGTGATTTCCGGGGCTGTGGGTGAGAATCGCGGCGTCAGCACTAGGTTGCCGCCATCGGTGAGGAAGCTGTTGTTTTCGCCGTCCTGATCCATGATCGCCAGCCGCTTGACGCGGCGTTGCGGTGGACCGCTCTCGGCGATGTAGACGACGCGCGTATCGAAGTAGCCTTCCTCGCCGGTGAGGCGCTTGTAGATCGCATCGGCGATGAGGTGCGCGACGCGCCGCCAGTTGGCGCGCGCCGTCGAGTACGCGAGGCCGGTCATCTGGGTCTCGGCGAACACGTCCCACAGTCGGAACTCGACCTTGAGGCGTCCGTCCTCTTGGGTGCTGACGGCGCCGCTCACCAGCGCCTGTGCGTCGATCAGGCGCCAGTCGGCGAATCGCGGTTGAATGCGCATCGCCTCGGGCTCCTGGATGAAGCTGGCTTCGGCGATGGGCGCGAACAGCCCGGAGCGCTCGAGGTCGGCGCGCACGACATTGGCTATGTCGGCGCCAAACTTAGCCGTTTCCGGCTGCTCGCCGATGAAGCGCGCCACCGCGATGGGCAGCGGGTCGACGTTGCCACGCGTGATATCGATCTGCATGGCCGCGCCGACCGGCGCAGTGTTGCCAAGGCCGAGACCGGCCGCCCAGGCCGCCACGCCGAGCCACGACATCCCGCGCCGCCACCATCCCCGTCGCGCCCGCTCCACGCTCATCCTCCCAGCATGTCCTTGGGATTGAAGGTCAAATCGATCTCGCGCCACATCTCGTAATTGCCCGACAGCACCCGCAGCGGCTCGCACTTGCGTACCGCGCGGAGCGCGCTTTCCGCCATGGTGCGGAAGAACGGATCGCTCATCCGCGCGCTCTGAAGAACCTGCGGGTCGCGGCTCAGCCGGCCGTCGGGCTTGAGGTAGATGCGGACGACCACCGCCATGTCCTGCGCCTCGCGCGCGCCCGCCGGCACGCTCCAGCAGCGCTCGATCTGGGCCCGCAGGGCGTCGAGCTCGGTCATCGCCAGGCGCGCCGATAGGGTGGCGAGGCGCGGCGTCGGCTTCGCCTCGGCCTGCGGTGCCGGTTCCGGGGTCTCGGCCGGAGGTGGCGGCGTCTCGTCGCGCTTGGTCTTGTCGAGCAGCGCAGCGATCCGGGTCGGGTCGAACGCCGGCTTGATCTCGCGCCGCGGCTTGTTGAGGGGACGCGGCGGCGGGCTGGTCGCCGCCGCCGGCGCCTCGGGCGCGGGCTTCTTCTCCACCGGCGGCGGCACCGGGTCCACCGCGGCG
>VGEJ01000238.1 GCA_016869335.1 Alphaproteobacteria bacterium
TCATTGGGCGACCAGATCGCTGACGACGCTTTTGCGAAGTGGATCGCGCAACAGTCGGAGGCGACTGAAACGGGCGATCGCAACGCGGCGAAGATCGCCGACGCGATCACCAAGCTTGCTATCGCAGGCGAAGTTCGGATCCCACGTGGTGGCTATGTCCTGCGCCGGGGCCGGGGAAGGGTGATCGTGGAGCGGCCGGAGGAGTGAGGCTGGCGCGAGCTACAACAGCTTGCGCCGCGCGGCGTAAACCTGCTCCAGGGCGAATCCGGTGCGGGCGATGAAGCCATCGAGCGCGCGCTGATCGTCAATCAGCTGGTCGATTGCGGCGATCAGCAGCTCAGGGCGATCCTGGAGGTCGACAGCGATGTCAGCCGGTGTGTCGCGTCG
Source organism: Alphaproteobacteria bacterium (assembly GCA_016869335.1). Taxonomy (GTDB): domain Bacteria; phylum Pseudomonadota; class Alphaproteobacteria; order VGEJ01; family VGEJ01; genus VGEJ01. The sequence goes on from VGEJ01000238.1 coordinate 388, forward strand.
ATCGGTGGCGCTGAACCCGTAGGCTCTCTGCCACCATGGACGACACGGTGTGGCGCCACGACGACGGCCAGCGGCTGACCCTGCGGGTAACCGATGCCGCCATGGCGGCGCTGGGCATCGAAGGCGGCGACGGCGCGCCGTCCGAGGAACCCGCTACCGATCAGCTCGCCACGACGACCGAAGCCGAGCCGCCGACCGAGGCACCGGCCGCCACGCCACCGGCGGCCCCGCGCAAGCAGCGCGACAACACCAAGCAGGCCCTGCTGATCGCCATGCTCAAGCGGCCCGAGGGCGCCAGCATCACGGAGATCGTCGAGGCGACCGGCTGGCAAGCGCACACCGTGCGCGGCGCCATTGCCGGCGCGCTGAAGAAGAAGCTCGGGCTGAACGTCACATCCGAGAAGGTTGATGGCCGGCGCGCCTATCGCATTGAACCCTGACGCCGCCATCTACGCCGCCGCTGGCGCACTGCTGGCGGCGGCATGTTCGTTGAACGGCCGGCCGTCGCCATCGAGCGTTGCCGTGCCACCACTGGCTTCCTGCCAGCGTCGCACGATCACGTCGACGTACCTGGGATCGAGTTCGATTATCCGCGCCCGGCGTCCGGCCCGCTCCGCCGCGATCATGGTGGTGCTGGACCCTCCGAACGGGTCCAGCACCACGTCACGGCTCTTCGAGGAGTTGCGGATCACCCGCTCGACCAGCGCCACCGGCTTCATCGTCGGGTGCAGGTCGTTCTTGTGCGGCTTGTCGAAAAACCAGACATCGCCCTGGTCACGCGCGCCGCACCAGAACCGGTCCGTGCCTTCCTTCCAGCCGTACAGGATCGGCTCGTACTGCCGCTGGTAGTCGGCCCGACCGAGCGTGAATGTGTTCTTCGCCCACACGATGAAGGTCGACCACTTGCCGCCCGCGTCGCGGAACGCCTTCTGCAGCGTGTCCAGCTCCGAGGACGACATGCAGATGTAGACCGCGCCCTTGGTCACCGTGAGGATGTTGACGCAGGCGTCGTACAGGAATGTGCCGAACTCCGTGCCGAGGTTGTCGTTGAGGATTGGCCGGTGCTTGCCGCGCAGCTTGTCCTTTGGTGAGTTCGCGTAGTTCACGTTGTAGGGCAAGTCGCTGAAAGTCATGTCTGCGAGTTCGCCGCCGAGCAGCGTCTCGACATCGCTCAGCACCGTGGCGTCGCCGCACAGCACCCGGTGCTCACCGCAGATCCAGAGGTCGCCGGGACGGCTGACCGGATCATCCGGCGGCTCGGGCGCCTGGTCGGCGGCGTCGCCGCCGAGGGCCTCGTCGAGCAGCTTCGCCAGCTCGGACTCCTCGAACCCGGTCAGCGCCAGGTCGAGACCTTCCAGCTTCAGATCCTCGAGTTCCAGCTTCAGCAGCGGATCGTCCCACTCGGCGTTCTCGTGCGAGCGGTTGTCCATCAGACGGTAGGCCTTGACCTGCGCCGGCGAGAGTCCACGGGCGACGTGCACCGGGACCGCGCTCATGCCGAGCCGCTTCGCCGCCAGGTACCGGGTGTGGCCGACGACGATGGTCATGCTCTCGTCGACCACGATCGGCTGGCGCCAGCCGAACTCGGCGAGCGAGCCGGCGACCGTTGCAACCGCGTCGTCGTTGCGCCGCGGGTTGCGGGCATAGGGGATCAGCTGCTCGATCGGCAGGGAAATGACGTCCATGGTCGGTCCCGAAGAGGCGGCGCGGAACGCGCCCTGAAAGCGAAATGGGCCGGCGCTCGTGCGTCAGGCCAAAGCGAAATGACCCGGCACCCCCGTTTCGCTTTGGACGGGGGTTCGGAAGCACGAAACCCGCGGAAACCGCGGGTTCTGATCAAAGCGAAACGAAATGCCCTATTTGATGGGCGTCACTGGGAAAGTCGAGCGCTCGGCCTCCCCGCATCCGAAATCGCCAGGAAGGACCCGTGGAATTCTAGCAAGGGTGCCCGCTTCGTCCGCCCTCACGCGCCGGGCGGCAGGTCGAGGTACGTCCGCGGCAGATGCCGAGCCGCAAGTTGCTGTGCGCGCCATCCGCGCAGCGGGCTTGGTGCCGACGCCGGCATGCGACAGCGCTTGCGTTCGCGCTCGTCCATGAAGTTGATCATGGTCTGGTGGTCGACGCCCCAGGTGCCGATTTGCTTCAGCCGCCGCTCGACGTGGGTCGAGGCTTCGGCCAGCGGCAGGTCAAACCATTCGCCTCGGATGTTGCGCGGCTTGAAGTGTTGCTTGAACTCGCTCTCGACCAGCGCGGCGATCTGATGGCCGGCCGTCCACCAGAACCGATGCATATGCAGCTCGATGAAGTTCGCGGTCTGCAGCTCACTGATCCGAAGCACTGGGTCCTGAGTGATGCCGACCTTGACGGGCTCGCCGTAAACGGTCGTCACCAGGTACACGCCGTGAAAGCCTTGCTCGCGAACAAACTGAGCAAAGCCGTGCGGTCGTGCAGCAGCCATCCGTTCGCAAACCCGAGTGGTGGAATCAAAAAGCGCCCGCGAGGTTTCTCGCGAGCGCTCAATTTCAGGCTTCCGGATTTATGCCATACGAGTCTGGGGATGTCGCGCACTAAGATGTCTCACTTGTGTCTCACATCCCGAGCTTCATCTCGTCGCTGCGCACCCGGCTCACGATCATCGCTCTCGACCGCTTCGCCGGCGCTGGGCCGCGCGACAGCTGCCAGACAATCATGCTGAGCGCGTAGTCCCACCGCCGATGGGCCGTCGCCCGGCTGATGCCAAATTTCCAGCAGATTTTCTTCCATTGCGTACGTTCCGCCCGCGTCCACGCGAGCTTCGCGACATCCGGCTCGAGCCATCCGAGCCAGGTCAGCGTCGTCTCCATGCGGTCGATTGCCTGTGGCGATGGCAGCGGCCGACGCAACCGCGGTTGCTGGCCGACCAGATCATCGAAGCTGTGGACGATCTTCGGCCAGGTGTTGAAGTAGCCCTGCACGCGCTCTTCCGGAAGACGCCGGAGCACCTCCGCCGCCTCGAACAGGCGCTCCTCGATGATTTCCTTGGTCCAGATCATCTCGCTCACGGCTGCTTCTCCCGGCGCTCGCCAAACAGCTTGCGCCCCAGCTGCTTCACCAGCTCCCGCTCCGGCCAGGTCAGCATCGGATCGTCGGCCTTGACGACCAGGATGCCGTGCTCGCGCCAGCCCAATCGCTTCTCGGCATCGACGTCGATTGGGTTGGGCACGTAGCGCCCGAGATACGACCGCGCGCTCACCGCAGCACCTCGCGATCGATCTCAGCCACGATGTCGGCGATGGCCCCGATCACGCTGGCGGGGCGATCGCCGTCGCGCCCGAGGGCGTTCTGAATGATCACCGCCGCCTCGCCATGCTGCAGCAGCCGCGAGACCACGACGCATGCATCGTCGATCAGGCCATCGAGCTGCGAGCCGGCGCGTGCGCCGCGGGCGAACACCTCGCCGGGCCGGCCGTCGGGGTAGACGCCCACCGTGACGGTGAAGCGCACGTTGTCGAACACCAGCTCGCGGGTGTCGGCGATGCGGCGTTCAGGCATCCTGGCGCGGGTCATGCCACACCTCCGCGCGTCTCGATCGCCCAGAGCAGAATCGCAATCGCGTCAGCCTCGTTGTCGTCGGCCGGCCAGTGGCCTCGTGCCTTCACCGCGGCGATAACCTCGCCCTTGCTCGCGTTGCCCTTGCCGGCGATGTGCCGCTTGATGGTGCCGACCGGTACGCCCTGGTACGGAATGCGGCGTTGCTCGCACCAGGCCGTCAGCGTCGCCAGCAGGCCGCCATGGACGTGCGCGGAATCGGTGCTCAGATGCCGGCGGATTTCCTCGTGGTAGGCGACATCGATGCCGCCGGCGTCGTCGACCAGGTTCTCCAGCCAGGCGCGGAAGCGCAGGTAGCGGATGCCGCCGCCGTCGTAGCGGCTGGGGCGGAACGAGACGGTGCCGCTGACGATGGCGCCGTCGGCGGTGCGAAGGGCGTAGCCGGTGGTGGTCGCCAGATCCAGCGCCAGGATCACCGGGGTGCCCGCGGACGGAATCGAGCCGGCGGAGATGGCCCG
>VGEJ01000239.1 GCA_016869335.1 Alphaproteobacteria bacterium
TCATCATGATCGGCGAGGATGTCGCCGGTGGCGCCGGGCGGGAGAAGGCGGAGCCGGAGGGCTGGTTCGCCGCCCGTGGCCGCGGATTGATCGCGGAGTTCGGCGCCGAGCGCATCATCGACACACCGATCGCCGAGATGGGCTTCGTGGGCGCGGCCGTCGGTGCGGCCATGACGGGGCTGCGGCCGATCGTGGACCTCTCGTTTATCGACTTGATCGGCGTCTGCTACGACCAGATCGTCAACCAGGCCGCCAAGATGCACTACATGATGGGTGGCAAGGTCGCGATGCCTATGGTGCTGCGGACCACCTACGGCAGCCGACCGGGCTCGACGACATACGGCGGCGGCGCGGCCGCACAGCACTCGCAGACGATGTACGCGGTGCTGGCGCACATCTCCGGCCTCAAGGTAGTGGTGCCTTCCAACCCCTACAACGCGAAGGGGCTGTTGATCTCGGCGATTCGGGATGACGGCCCGGTCGTGGTGCTGGAGAACAAGTTCCTCGGCGCTGGCGCCCGCGGTCCGGTGCCGGAGGAGCCGTACACCTTCCCGATCGGGCGCTGCGAGATCGCCCGGCCGGGCCGCGACGTCACGCTTTGCGGCATTGGCCGCATGACCCGCATGTGCGTTGACGCGGCGAACAAGCTGGCGACCGAGGGCATCGAGGCCGAGGTGGTCGACATTCTGACGCTGGCCCCGCTCGACGAGGACACGATCCTCGAGTCGGTTTCCCGGACACGGCGACTGGTTGTCGTCGACGAGGACACGCCGACCGCCTCGATGGCGCGCGACATCGCGGCCAGGGTGGCCGACAAGGGGTTCGACTACCTCGACGCGCCGATCAAGACGGTCACCGCGCCGGAGGCGCCAGTGCCGTTCGCGGCCGCGCTGGAAAAGTACTACGCGCCGAACCCGGACACGATCGCGGCGACCGTTCGCGAGCAGATGGGCCGGTAAGTGGCGCGTCCGATCGTCATGCCCAGCCTGGGCATGTACACCACCGAGGGCACCGTCACCGAATGGCTGCGGCCGCCCGGCAGCGAGGTCAAGGCCGGCGAGGCCGTGATCCAGGTCACGACCGAGAAGGCCGTTTACGAGATCGAGGCGCCCGAGGCGGGCATCCTGCACGTGGCGGTCGCGATTGGCACGGTGCTGCCGGACCAGGCGCTGATCGGTCACATCCTGGCGCCGGGCGAGGCCCCGCCAGCCGCCGCCGCTCCCGCGCCGCCGGTTGCCGGGGCGCCTTCCGCTCCACCGTCCGCCCCGCTCCAGCCTGCCGCACCTCCGACGCTGGCCCGCACGCCCGGCGCCCCGGTCATTTCCAGCCCCGCCGCCCGCCGGTTAGCGCAGGAGCGCGGCATCGACATCGCCACAATCACCGGTACTGGCCCCGGCGGCCGGATCGTCGAGGCGGACGTGCTCGCCGTCGCGTCGCGCGGCGCGGCACCCGCTGTGCCGGCTGCGCAGCCGAGCGCCGCCCAGGCCGGCGCCCCGCCTGGCCCACCGCGCAAGGTGCGCGAGCGCATCCCCCTGATCGGCATCCGCCGCAGCATCGCCGACCGCCTCAAGGCCAGCCAGACTGCGACCGCGTCGGTCACCCTCACGCGCGAGGTCGATGTAGAACTGTTTTTCGAGGCGCGTGAGCGTCTGAAGGGCGGCTTCGCCGGCGGCCTACCGTTCGACGCACTGTTCGTAAAGCTAGTCGGCTCCGCGCTCGCCGAGAACGGCCAGCTGAACGCTGCAATCGAGGGCGACGCGATCCTGCTTCTGGACGAGGTTCATGTCGGTTTTGCCGTCGCCGTCGCCACTGGCCTGCTGGTGCCTGTCGTCCGCGACGCCGACTCTCGCTCGCTGACGGAGATCGCTGCCGACGTGCTTGCCCTGAGCGCGAAGGCGCGGGCCGGCCAGCTCCGCGCAGAGGATATGTCGGGAGGCACCTTCACGATCACCAATCTCGGCAACCACGGCGTCGACGGCTTCTCGCCGATCATCAACCCGCCTCAGGCGGCCATCCTCGGCATCGGCCGCATCCTGCCGCGCGCCGTCGTGCGCGAGGGCCAGGTCGTGGCTCGCCGCACGTGCGTGCTCAGCCTGACCTTCGACCACCGTGTCACCGATGGTGTCCCGGCCGCAAAGCTGCTGGACGGGATCGCCACTCGCATGAGTGACGAGTCCGGACTGAACGCCCTCGGGTAGTGGAGCTCCGCCAGCTCGGCCACGATGGCCCGCACATCACACGCCTCACCTTCGGGGCCTGGCCGATCGCTGGCGGGCTGGGCGCCGTCGACGACGCGGCCGCGATGCAGACCATACGGTGCGCGCTCGACCTCGGCATCACTGCGATCGATACGGCCGAGGGGTATCGCACGTCCGAAGCCATCCTGGGACGGGCGCTCAGCGGGCGCCCGCGGGACCAGGTCTACCTGGCGACCAAGGTTTCGCGCGAGCCGTTTACCCGGGCGCGCGTACGCGAGGCGCTCGAGAACAGCCTGCGGGCACTGGAGATGGAGTACGTCGACCTCTACCAGCTACACCGCTACCCGTCCAGTGTACCGCTCGCGGAGGCGATCGGCGCCCTCGCCGAACTGCAGGCCAGCGGCAAGGCGCGCCACGTCGGCGTGTCGAACTTCACGGTTGAGCAGCTCGCTGCCGCGCGGCGCATCCACCCGATCCAGTCGATTCAGCCGCGGCTCAACATCTTCGACGCCGAGGCCGCGCGCGACCTCTTGCCGTACTGCGCGAGGGAGAACGTCGGTGCAATCGTCCACAGCCCCCTCGCAAAGGGGCTTCTGACCGGCAAGTACCGCCCCGGCGATCGCTTCCCGCCCGACGACGAGCGAAGTGGCTTCCCGCGCTTTCAGGGTGAGACATTCGCGCGCTACCTCGCCGCCGCCTATCGAATGAGTGAGATCGCTCGCGAGAAGGGCGCCACGCTCGTGCAGCTGGCTATCGCCTGGACGCTCGCCCAGCCCGGCGTCACCTCCTGCATCGTCGGCGCGAAGACGCCCGAACAGGTCGACGAGCAGGTCGGCGGCGTCGCCCTGCGCCAACGGCTCGGCGAAGACGACCTGCGCCGGATCGCCGAGATCGCCCGGATGGCCGCTTAACGCGTCGAGGCCGCGAGCCGGAACACCGTCCCCCCATTGATATCCATCACATACAGCTCCCCCGCCTCATCCTCGCCAAATGAGCTGATCAACCCACCCGTCCGCAGTATCTCCGTCGAGATCCATTTGCCGGCACCGTCCCGCCCGGCGATGTACACCCGGTTTCCACAGAAGTCGCCATAGACGTAGGCGCCTCGCAGGGCCGGTGAGCGCTGGCCGCGATAGACATACCCGCCTATCACCGCGCAGTTCCCGCCAGCGTAGGTGTCGTACTCGACGATCAAGGGCAGGCTCGGGCTGGCGCTACAGCCCGGCTGTGCCCAGCAAAGGGTGCCCTCCAGCGCTGGCCAGCCCAAGTTCGTGCCTGGCGGCGAGCCAGCCGGCAACATCCGGATCCACTCGCGGCGGAACTCGCCGGGGCTGGGCACATAGAGGTCGCCAGTCGCACGGTCGAACGAGAACCGGTACGGGTTGCGCAGCCCGTACGCCCAGACCTCGCCCCTCGCGCCGGCCCGGCCCGCGAATGGATTCCCCGCCGGGATGCCGTACGGGTCGCCACGATCGACGTCGATGCGCAGGATCTTGCCGAGCAGGTTTTTGGCGTCCTGCGCGCCCTGCTTAAGCGCGCGGTCGGTCCCGCCGGTGCCCAGGCCCATGTACAGGAACCCGTCGCTCCCAAACAGCAGCTGCCCGCCGTTGAAGTTGGTCTGCGGCTGTGTCACCGTCAAAAGGATCGTCTCGCTGGCCGGATCGGCGCCGCCGGAGGGCAGCGCGGTGAACCGCGAGAGGATGTGCTTACCCGTGCGGTCGTTGTAGTGGACGTACAGGTAGCCGTTCTCGCGGAAGCGCGGGTGGAAGGCGAGGCCAAGCATGCCCTGCTCGCGCTCATAGGAGAAGAGCGCCGGTGACAAGACACGACCGGAGATGTCGAGGAACATGCTGCCGTCCATGCGGCGGATGCGGCCGACCTTCTCGAGCACATACAGCCGGCCTGACCCGTCACCAGCGTGTGTGACGTAGAGCGGCTGGACGAACGGACCACCGACCCGCTCGATCGACACGCTGATGCGGCGCGCGTCGAAAGTCCGATCGCCCGACGGTGCCGTCCCCGAATTGCCCGCTGCGTCCGTCTTCGCAGCATCAGCCGGCTTCGCCGCCGCGGCCGGTGCGCTCGGCGCAGTCACGGTCGTACTGGCTGCCGTTGGCTTCGCCGCCTCGTTTGACTTCGCGGCATCAGCCGGCTTGGTCGCCGCCGCTGCCAGCGACTTTGCCGCGTCACCAGGCTTCGTGGCCGCCGCGATGGGCGACCCGCCGGCCGCCGAC
>VGEJ01000240.1 GCA_016869335.1 Alphaproteobacteria bacterium
TCATGCTGCGGGAGGGCTGCGTGGTCGGCATCCCGCGCCATCCGACGAGCTGTTCGGTCGCGACCACGAACGTCGCCGACCGGGTCTCGAACCCGGTGCAGTGCGCGCTGGCCGAGTTTGGCGACGGCTTCGGGCTGGCTGAATGCGGCGCCATCATTCCGCCCGCGATGGGAGTGATCTCGGGCCACGACCCGCGCACCGGACGTCCTTTCGTCAATCAGATCTTCGTCGCGTTGACCGGCGGCGCTGGCGCACCCGGACAGGATGCCTGGCAGACGATCTGCCACGTCGGCAACGCCGGCATGTGCATGTGGGACAACGTCGAGATCGACGAGCTGCATCACCCGATGTTCGTGCACAGTCGCCGCGTCGTGCCCGACACCGAGGGCGCGGGGCGGTTCCGCGGCGCCTCGAGCGTGCTCGCCGAGTACGGGCCGATCACGGGCTGCACGATGGAGGTCGGCTACGTCAGCGATGGCACGATCAACTTCGCCAAGGGCGCCCGCGGCGGCGGGCCGGGCGGACCGGCGCAGCAGTATCGCCGCACGGCCAACGGCGACATCACCCCGCTTGCCGCCTGCGCCCAGGTGGTCCTGAAGGACGGCGAGAGCATCATCTCGCACACCGCCGGCGGTGGCGGCTATGGCCGGCCGTTCGAGCGCGACCCTGAGCGCGTGCGCCGCGACGTCGTGGAGGGCTGGATCAGCCGCGAGCGCGCCGCCGAGGTCTATGGTGTCGTCCTCGATAGCGAGGGCGCGATCGATGGCGCCGCCACGGGCGTTCGCCGTGCCGCAGGCGCTGCGCCGGCGGCACAATCTGTCCGGCCGTGACAACTGCGCCCGACGTCGAGGACATCCTGGGCCGCGCCAACGCGCTGCGCCGGCGCGGCGATCTCGCGGCGGCACGGCAGCTGTACCGGCGCGCGTTGGCGGTGGCGCCGCGCCATCCCGACGCACTCAACAACGCTGGGATGGTGGCATTCCGGCTCGGCCATGTGGCCGAGGCGCTCAGGCTGCTGAATGCCGCCGCGTTCGCCCGGCCCGATTTCTTCGAGGCCTTCAACAACCTGGGGATCGTGTTCCAGGCCACGGGGCGGCGGTCCGAGGCGATCGCCGCCTACCGGCGCGCTCTAGCCATCAACCCGCGGCTCGCAGAGGCGCACTACAACCTCGGTAACCTGCTGCTCGAGGCCGGATCGTTCGCCGAGGCGCTGCTCGCCTACGAGCGCGCCGCCGCCCTGCGCCCGGAAGCCGCCGAGGTGCACCTCCAGTTCGGCCTGGCACTGCAGGCGGTCGGCCGTCTCGACGACGCGGCGGGGCGGCTGGGCCGCGCCATCGCGCTGGCGCCCGATCTCGCGCCGGCCCACTACAGTCTCGGCAATGTCTTGCAGGCGGCGGGCCGCGATGCCGAGGCCGTGGCCGCCTACGACGAAGCGTTGCGCCGGGATGCGCGGCTCGCCGAGCGCGTCTTCGACCTTGGCAAGCCGCGCCACGTCCATGCACACCTGAAGTCCGGCGACCCCGCCGCCGCGTTGGCGGCCTGTCGCGCGTTCCGCGCCGAGCACCCCGGCCATAGCGCGGCGCTCGCGCTCGAGTCGGTGGCTCTGACCGACCTCGGCCGCGACGCCGAGGCCGCGGCGCTCAACGGCTTCGACCGCTTCATCGTGCGCCGGCCGATCGCGGCGCCCAAGGGCTTCGATAACCTGCGCGCCTTCAATCAGTCGCTCGCCCGGCACATCCGCGGCCACCCCTCGCTCGCTCCGGCGCCCGCGAGCTTCTCGGTGGAAGGGGGCTTGAGCACCGGCGAGCTGTTGGTCATGCCGAAGGGGCCGATGGCGCCGTTCGAGAAGATCATTCATGCGGCGGTGGGGGCCTACCGCGACGCGCTTCCGACCGACTCCGATCACCCCTTCGTCCGTCGCGCGCCGGCACGCTGGCGCGCGACGGTGTGGGCGATCATCATCCGCCGTGGCGGCCATCAGGTGCCGCACATCCATCCCTCGGGCTGGCTCAGCGCGGTCTACTACGTCGCCCTGCCCTCGACGATCGCGCCGCCCGGCGGCGATGACGCCGGCTGGATCGAGTTCGGCCGGCCCTATCGTGACGTGCCGACGACGGTGCCGCCACGCACGCTGCGCATCCGCCCCGAAGAGGGGCTGATGATCCTGTTCCCGTCGTATGCGTGGCACGGCACCGTGCCGTTCCCGGGCGATGAAGAACGCGTGTCGATCTCCTTCGACATCCTGCCGCGCGATGAGCGGCCCTGACGTCACGATCGTCTGCCAGAGAGCTGCGCCATGAGCATCCCCGTGTTGGCGGGCTTCGGCGCCGTTTCCTCGCGCTACCGGGCGGCGCTCCTGGACTTGTGGGGCGTGGTGCACGATGGCCGGCGGCTCTACCCGGGCGTGGCCGATTGCCTGGCGCAGATGCGCGATGCTGGCTATCGGATCGTCTTCCTGTCGAACGCCCCGCGCCGGGCCGCGCCGGTCGGCCGCCAGATCGAGCGGCTCGGTATCGCGCCAGGAGCTTACGACGGCGTGATGACCTCAGGCGAGGTCACCCGCGATGCCATCATGCACGGCATCGACCCGTTCCATGCGGCGCTCGGCCGGCGCTTCTTCCGCCTCGGGCCGGAGCGCGACTGGGGGCTGATGGAGGGCCTCGACCGCGTGGTCGTGGACGACATCGCGGATGCCGATTTCATTCTGGCGACCGGCCTGGTGGACGACGTGCACGAGTCGGTCGCGACCTACGCGGCGCTGTTCGCCCGCGCCATCGAGCGCGATCTCGCGATGATCTGCGCCAATCCTGACCTTGTCGTGGTGCGGAATGGCGAGCGCGTGCTGTGCGCCGGCGCGCTCGCGCAGGCCTATGAGGGCCAGGGCGGCCGGGTCGTCTACCACGGCAAGCCGCACCCCCGGATCTACGAGCGCGCGCTGGCCATGCTTCGCGGCGTCCCACGGACCGCGGTCGTGGCGGTCGGCGATTCGCTGCGTACCGACATCGCCGGTGCCCGCGCGGCGGGGCTCGATGCGCTGTTCGTGACCGGCGGCATCCATGCCGAGGAACTCGGTCTCCGTGTCGGCGAACTGCCGAGCGCGCAACGACTCGAGGCCGCGTGCATGCGCGAGCGGGTGCGTCCGACCGCCGTCCTGTCGCACCTCGTGTGGTAGTGCGCCCTCCGAGACGCCCGCTCCGCGGGCTCCTTGGGGCGGGGTCCCTGGAAAACCCCGTGCTGAGGGGCGCGGAGCGCGTCGCGATGCTCGAAGCGTGATCGCGGCTACTGCCGCTCGGGTCGGCGTCGGCTACCGTCATCCCATCGCGGCAAACACTGTCATTGGGAGCGAGCTTTGATTGATCAAGGCTTCGATGAGCCTGAGTCTTTCGAATCGGCGGTGTCGGCGCCGCTCTTCGCGGTGCCTGGGCTCGCCCCCGAGGGCGGCAAATGGGACCCATTCGACCCGGCGCTGACGACCGAGGCCTATGCCATGCCGCATGCCAGGGGTACGCCGTCTCAGCCGTCCGCGGCCAGTGCTTCGAGCGCGGTGCCGGTGAGCCGGTAGGTCAGCCACTTCTCGATCGGCCGCGCCCCGAGCTGCTGATAGAACGCACGGGCCCGCCCGGCGTCCTGCATCACCTGCCAATCGACCCGGGCGCAGCCGCGCGCGATGGCGAGTTTGGCGATCGCCGCCATCAGCCTGCTGCCGACGCCATAGCCGCGGGCACGCTCGGTGACGAACAGGTCCTCGACGAACAGCCCGGGCTTGCCCTCCCAGGTCGAGAAGTTGCCGAAGAACAGCGCCAAGCCCACCGCCTCGCCCGCGAGAACGGCGAGGAGCGCTTCGAACGCCGGGCGGTCGCCGAAACCATGGCGCAAGATGTCGGCCTCGGTGGCGTGGCAGTGGGCGTTGGCGCCGTCATAGGCGGCGTGGCCCTGGATCATCCGGGCGATCGTCGCCGCGTCGTCACGGGTCGCGGCACGGATCTCGATCGGCGCCATGGGGTGTCCGTCCGCGATCAGGCGCGCGGCAGGTGCCGGAGGTACTGAGCGACGTAATCGCAGTCGACCAGCTTGGCGTAGTCCTGCATCAGGCGCCTTGTCACCGGTCCGGGAACGCTGCCCGCGCCCAGCGTCCGCCCGCCGATCGAGCGCACCGGGCAGGCGCAGAAGCTGGTCGAAGTGATGAACGCCTCGTCCGCCGTGTAGGCGTCGTAGAGATCGAGGTCTTTCTTGATCACCGGAATGCCAGCCGCACCGGCAAGCTCGATCACCGTCTCGCGGCTGATGCCGCACAGCACGTAGAGATCCTGCGGCGTAAGAAGCGCGCCCTCGGCAACCAGGAACAGGTTCGAGCCCACGCCCTCCGAGAGGTTGCCATGATGATCGAGGAGGATGGCCCAGGCATCCTTGTTCTGCCGACGCACCTCCTGG
>VGEJ01000241.1 GCA_016869335.1 Alphaproteobacteria bacterium
GGCCGACCGACGAGCTGCAGGCCGACCGGCAGGCCGGCCGCCGTGAAGCCGCACGGGATCGAGAGCGCCGGGCAGGTGGTCAGGGTGATCGCGAACGAGAACGCGAGCCAGCTCACGTAGTTGTCGAAGCGCGCGTCCCCCACCGCGGTGACGTAGCGGATGGCGCCGTCGAACGGCGGCACCAGGACGGCCGGACTGGCGAGCAGGTCGTAGCGCTCGAAGAACGCCGTGGTGCGATGGAACAGCGCCGCCCGCGCGCGCTCGGCGCGGCCGATCTCATCGGCGGTGAGGGCCAGTCCTTTTTCGATGTTCCAGGCCACCTCGGGCTTGAGCAGGGCGCGGTGTGCGGCCAGGAGCGGCGCCTTGTCGGCGGCATAGTGGGCGGCGCGCAAGGTCTGGAAGATCGGCTCCGCATCGCCGAGCTCGGGGCAGGCATCCTCGACCGCGGCGCCATGCTCGGCGAAGCGGGCCGTGGCTCGGGCGCACAGCGCGGCGACTTCCCCATCGACCGGGATGAAGCCCAGATCGCGGCTGAATGCGACCCTCCGCGGCGCCTGCGGCCGCTCCAGCGCCGCGCTGAAGCTCTGCGCCGGGCGCGGCAGCGACAGGGGATCGTCGCCGTGCTCGCCGCATTGCGCTTCGAGCATCAGGGCGAGGTCGGCGACGGTGCGCGCCATCGGGCCGTGTACGGTGAGCTGCGTGAAGGGCAGCGCTCCGGGTCCCGCCGCGACCCGGCCCGGACTCGGCCGCAGGCCGACCACGCTGCAGAAGCTCGCCGGAATCCGCAGGCTGCCGCCGAGGTCGCTGCCGGTCGCCAGCCAGACCTGTCCGGCCGCCAGGGCCGCGGCGCTACCGCCGGACGAGCCGCCTGGCGTGAGCCGCGTGTCCCACGGATTGCAGGTGCGCCCAAACACTTCGTTGAAGGTGTTGGCGCCGGCGCCGAACTCGGGTGTGTTCGATTTGGCGAGGACGATCGCGCCGTTCGCCTCCAGCGTCTCGACCATGTAGTCGGAGCGGTCCGGCACCCGATCGGCATAGATCGGCGAGCCCAGCGTCGTGCGCACCCCGGCGACGTCGGAGAGATCCTTGACGGCGATCGGCAGGCCGTGGAGGTACCAGGGTGACGGATTGGCAGGCGGATCGGCCATGAGCCGCCGGGCGTGATCGCGCGCCCGGGCCGGGCACAGCGTCGGCAAGGCGTTGAGGGCGCCGTCGGTGGCCGCGATCCGCGCCAGCGCCGCATCGATCAGTTCGAGCGGCGATACGGCGCGGCGCCGGAGGAGCCCCACGGCCTCGCGCGCCGTGAGCCGGATGAGTTCGTCGGCCCCTTGCACTTCAGGCCCCTTCGCCAAGGCCGCGTCAGTCTAGGTGGCGCCGCGCCGGTCGTACAGGACTAACCGCCGCGACGCTATACTGAGTCCGCGCGGCAGTGGGCGACGAGGCACGAGGCATGGTCAGGGCAGTCGAACGAGCCGCGGCCGATGGCGAAGTGCTGCGCCCGCGCAGCCAGCGCATCAGCGTGGGCTGGCGCGAATGGGTCGGGCTCCCCTCCCTCGGGCTGCCGGCGATCAAGGCCAAGATGGACAGCGGGGCGCGCACCTCGGCGCTGCACGCGTTCTTTGTTACGCTGTTCACCGAGCGTGGGCGCACGCGTGTGCGGTTCGGGATCCATCCGCTGCAGGGGCGACGCAACATCGAGGTGATTTGCATCGCCGACGTGCTCGACCGGAGATTGGTGACGGACTCCGGAGGCCACACCGAAGAGCGATACGTCATCGTCGAGCCGGTCCAGCTAGGCAACGAGGTGTGGCCGGTGGAAATCACCTTGACCGACCGCGACACGATGCGGTTCCGTATGCTACTTGGTCGCACGGCCATGGGCGGCCGCATGTCGGTCGATCCTGCAGAATCCTTCCTCCTCGGGCGGCCACGCCGGCCGCTTTACGGGTAACGGCGTCCGGGTCCGAGTGATAGCACCTCAATGAGAATCCTGATCCTGGCCCGCGCTCCCAATCTGTACTCGCACCGCCGCCTGGTCGAAGCCGGCCGGGCCCGCGGCCACGAGATGCGCATCATCAACACCCTGCGCTGCTACATGAACATCACCGCCCATCGTCCCGAGGTGCGCTATGCGGGCCACCCGATAACCGGGTTCGATGCAGTGATTCCGCGGATCGGGCAGTCGATCACCTTTTACGGCCTCGCCGTCCTGCGTCAGTTCGAGATGATGGGCGTCTATCCGGTGAACGAGTCGGTGGCGATCGGGCGCTCGCGCGACAAGCTGCGGGCGCTGCAGCTCCTCGCCCGGCGCGGCATCGGTTTGCCCGTCACCGGCTACGCCCACTCCCCCGACGACACCGACGATCTCATGCGGCTGGTGGGCAGCGCACCGCTGGTGCTCAAGCTGATCGAGGGTACGCACGGCCAGGGCGTGGTGCTTGCCGACACCGATCGCGCCGCCGCCAGCATGATCGACTCCTTCCGCGGCTTGAAGGCGCACTTCCTGATCCAGGAGTTCATCGAGGAGGCGCGCGGCACCGATGTGCGCTGTTTCGTGGTCGGCGGCAAGGTGATCGCCTCGATGCTGCGCAAGGGACGGGAGGGCGAGTTCCGTTCCAACCTGCACCGGGGCGGCAAGGCGACCCAGGTGCGCATCACGCCCGAGGAGCGCTCGACCGCCGTGCGCGCCGCCCGAACGCTCGGGCTCAACGTGGCCGGCGTCGATTTCCTGCGCTCCAACCACGGGCCGGTGGTGATGGAGGTAAACTCCTCGCCCGGGCTGGAGGGGATCGAGGGCGCAACGGGCAAGGACATTGCCGGCGCGATCATCGATTTCATCGAGAAGAACGCGAAGCCGCACAAGACGAAAACGCGCGGGCGAGGTTGACGACGAGGGGACCATGAGCGAAACCCTGCGGATCGGTGGCGCGGCGGTTGCACCGGGCGACAACACCGTCATCGACCTGCCGATCACCGATCTCTCGACGCACACGCCCATCACCATGCCGATTCAGGTGATCCGCGGCCGCGAGGACGGTCCGCGGGTGTTCGTATGCGCCGCACTGCACGGCGATGAGATCAACGGCGTCGAGATCATTCGCCGCGTCCTGCGCGAGCCCGGCCTTGCCGCGCTGCGCGGAACGCTGGTGGCGGTGCCGATCGTCAATGTGCTCGGCTTCCTCTCGCACTCGCGCTACCTGCCGGATCGGCGCGATCTCAACCGCACGTTTCCGGGTTCGGCGCAGGGCTCCTTGGCTGGCCGGCTCGCGCACATCTTCCTGACCGAGATCGTCGCCAACTGCACGCACGGCATCGATCTGCACACCGCCGCGCGGGACCGTGACAACTATCCACAGATCAGGGCCAATCTCGACCACGCAGAGACCGATCGCCTGGCACGCGCCTTCGGCGTGCCGGTGATCAACGCCGGGTTCCGCGAAGGTAGCCTACGCGAGTCGGCGGCGCGTCACAAGGTGCCGGTGCTGGTCTACGAGGCGGGCGAGGCCCTGCGCTTCCACGAGCCCTCGATCGCCGCCGGAGTCGACGGGATCATGCGTGTCCTTCGAACCCTCAAGATGCTGCCGCCCGACAAAGGGCCGGCTCCGCCCGAGCAGCTCGTCGCGCGGTCGAGCACCTGGATCCGGGCACCGCGCTCGGGCATCATGCGCGGCGCCGTCGCGCTGGGCGAGGCCGTGCGCGAAAGCCAGGAACTCGGCATCATCGCCGATCCCTTCGGCGGCAACGAAGTCGCGGTTCTGGCGCGCACGGACGGCCTGGTGATTGGCCGCACCAACCTGCCGCTGGTACACGAGGGCGATGCCCTGTTCCACCTGGTGCGCGACACCGGCACCCAGGTGGTGGCGCGCTCGCTCGATGAGCCGGTCGAGACCGAGGACCACCAGCCCACCGACTTCGAGGCCGCCGCGCATGCGCTCGACTACGACTGAGCCTACCCCCGCGCGGGGCACCCAGTGACCGCCGACCTCCTCGACGTGGTGGGCATCGGCAACGCCATCGTCGATGTCATCGCGCCGGCGGACGAGGCGCTCCTCGTCCGTCACCATCTCGCCAAGGGCTCGATGACCCTGGTCGATGCCGCCGCCGCCGAGCGGCTCTACGACGCGATGGGGCCGGCGATCGAGGTGTCGGGGGGCTCGGCCGCCAACTCCGTTGTCGGCGTCGCCGGGCTGGGCGGCCACGCCGGCTACATCGGCAAGGTGCGCAATGACGAGCTCGGCCGCGTTTTCGCGTACGACCTGCGCGCTGCCGGCGTCGAGTACACGACAACGCCAGCAACGACCGGCGAAGGCACGGCGCGCTGCCTCATCAATGTCACCCCGGACGCGCAGCGCACGATGTGCACCTTCCTCGG